>JALYLP010000062.1 GCA_030774195.1 Actinomycetota bacterium
CGTGGAGCGAGGCTCCGTCGTGCTCGGCGGAGAGCTCGACGCCGGGGACGATCCGGAGATCCGTGTCCGACGCTGCGGCGAGCGCCTCCCCCCAACCGTCCAACGTGTCGTGGTCCGTGACGGCGATCCCTTCTAACCCGCGTTCGCGCGCGAGCGCGACGTTCTCCGCCGGCGTCGCGGTGCCGTCGGAGAAAGTCGAATGGGTGTGGAGGTCGTAACCCGGCATGGCCGGCAAGGGTGTCAGACGAGCGAGCCGCCCGTCATCCGGCCGGCGCGGGGGCCACGTGCTCGCGAGTGATGTCCGCAACGGTGCGGCATCCGCAGAGGGTCATCGCGTTCTCGAGCTCCTCGCGAAAGATCCGGAGGACGTCGACGACCCCATCCTCGCCGCCCGCGGCCAACCCCCAAGCGGCCGGTCGTCCGATCATGACCGCAGACGCGCCGAGCGCGAGCGCCTTCACGATGTCCGTCCCGCGTCGAACACCGCCGTCAACGAGGACGGGGATCCGCCCGCCGACCGTCTCGATCACCTCCGGCAGCGCGTCGAGCGATGCGGGGCTGCTGTCCAGCTGCCTCCCGCCGTGATTCGACACCACGATCCCGTCGGCACCGGCCCCCACCGCTAGCTCGGCATCTTCCGCCGTCAGGATCCCTTTGACCAGCACCGGCAGCCCCCGCGCGTGCTCGCGGATCCACCCGAGGTCGTCCCAGCTGATCGAAGCGTCGTAGGCGAGGTCCTCGGTCGTGAGCGAGATCGGCGGCTCGTACCCGATCCGGGTCTCGCGGTGGCGGAGGCCGTACGCGTTCAGATCGATCGTCCACACGAGCGCGGTGTACCCAGCCGACGAGACCCGCCGAAGCATCTCGGCCGTGAAGCCACGATCCGCGAATACGTACAGCTGCCACCACTTCGGAGACGTTGATGCCGCCGCGATGTCCTCGAGGATGTCCACGGCGGTCGTCGAGACGCACATGACCGTTCCCGCCCGAGCGGCAGCTCGCGCGGTCGCGAGCTCGCCGTCCGGGTGCGCCGTCCGTTGGTAGGCCCACGGGGCGATCAGCACCGGCAGCTCGAGCGGATCACCGAAGAGCTGCGTCGAGGGATCGGCCGCGGCCACGCCCCGGAGGAACCTCGGACGGAGTACCCACCGGTCGAACGCACGCCGGTTCGACGCGAGCGTGCGCTCATCGCCCGCGCCACCGGCCACGAACTCGGCGAATCCCGGCGGCAGGAGCTCTCGCGCGACCGGCTCGTAGTCGTCGACCGTGACGAAGCGCGGGGGGTCAGGCACGGTGCGCGAGGCTACTCGACCGGCACCACGTCGGCCGCCCGCGTCTCGGCCGCGATCGCCAGGTAGACCCCGGCAAGGACGATCGCGCCGCCCACGAGGGTCGCGGGCCCGGGCGCCTCACCGAGGATCGTCCAAGCGAGGAGCGTCGCCCCGACCGGCTCCGCGAGCAGCGCAACGGCGACGACCGAGGCCCGCACGTGTCCGAGCAGGTAGTTGAACGTCGTGTGACCCAGGAACTGCGGGCCCGCGGTGATGAGCCCGAACATCAGCCACGTCTTCGACGGATACCCCGCGAAGGCCGTCCCGCTGGCGAGCATGACGACGCCCAGCGCGACCGCCGAGGTCGCGTAGACGATGCTCGAGTACGTGACCAACGAGAGCTCCTGCCGGAGGCTCCGTCCGAGCAAGACGTAGATCGCGGCGAATACGGCGCCCGCGAGCGCGAGGAGGTCGCCGAGCAGCGCGCGCGACCCTCCTTCGAACCCCCCGCCCGCGATCACCAGCGTGCCGGCGACCGCGATCGCCATGCCGAGGAGGGCGCGACGCGCCGGTCGCTCGCCGATGAACCGGCCGAACGCGGCGACCCAGAGCGGCAGCGTCTGGACGAGGACGGCGCTCGCCGCGACGGTCGTGAACGACAGCGACGAGATCCAGGTCGCGAAATGGGCCGACAGCACGACGCCCGAGGCGAGCGCGAGCCGCCAGTGGCGCTTCGACAGGCGCGCGTACTCCTCGCGATGCCGGGCGAGCCCGAGCGGCACGAGCACGACCGAGGCCATCGCGCATCGGTAGAACGCGATCGCCATCGACGGGGCGTCGGCCTCGCGCACGAGCACGGCCGAGAACGACACCGCGGTGACGCCGATGATCAGGAGTGCGACGGAACGCCGCTCCACGGAACTACCCGCCCACGCCCGCCCGAGGTACGGGGTGGCCGATCGTCCCGGTGCGCCCTCGTCGAGCGCCCATCTCCCAGGAGAGCCGTTTGGCGGTGTCGGTCAAAGCCACGATGAGCTCGGCCGCCGGTCCGGCGGGAAGGAGCCGTTCGACCGGACCCACGACGCCGATAGCTCCGACCGGGTGCCCACGATGATCGAAGACCGCCGCAGCGACCTCCCCCTCCCCGATCACGGCCTCATGGGCTTCGGTGGCGAAGCCCGCCGCCGCAACCTCTTCCAGGGCCAGAGCCAGGGCGTGCGGGTCGACGATCGTCCTTCCGGTGAGCCGTTGGAGTGGGCCCGAGACCAGCGTTCGCCGCCGGTCCGAGGGCAAGGAGGCGGCGTGAACCTTCCCGAGCGCCGAGGCATGCCACGGAACGGACGCTCCGACCTCGAGGATCTGGACGGAATCGTCGGGGCGGAAGACGTGGTGGACCACCAGGACCCTCCGTCCGTAGAGCACCCCGACGCGGACCGCCTCTCCGACCCGCTCCGCCAGCGTGTCCGCCCACACGAGGGAGCGTCCCCGCAGCTCGTGATGGTCCAAGAACGCGTTACCGAGCTGGAGCATCTCGGGGCCGAGCCGGTATTTCCCCGTCTCCGGATCCTGCTCGACGAGGTCCTGGCGCTCCAGCGTGCGCAGCAGTCCATGGACGGTGGTCTTCGCGAGCCCCAGGCGCTCCGCGAGCTCGCTCACGCCGAGCCGGGGCGAGCCCGCGGCCAGCGCCTTCAGGATCCGTGCCGCCCGGTCGACCGACTGGATCGTGGGGTCCCGGCGGTCGCCCATCACCGGTCTGGCGGAGCCTCCGCCGCCGCCCGCTCCAGCGCACCGAACAGCAGTGACGTCGAGGCCGCTCCGGGATCCTGGTGGCCCACGCTTCGAGCCCCGAGGTACGAGGCCCGTCCTTTCCGGGCCTCCATCGGGGTGGTCGCGGCCGCGCCTCCCTCCGCGGCGACCCGCGCGGCGTGGAGCGCCGCAACCGCACCCGCAGAACGGGCGTCGCGGAGCGCCCGGAGCGCCGGCGTCCATGCGTCGACGATCGTTTTGTCACCCTCTTCGGCGGCACCGAGCTTGACGATGCCTGCCAACGCGTCGTCGAGGGCGCCCGTGAGCTCGGGCAACCCGAAGGCCGATGCGTCCCCGAGCGAACGACCCGCCTCGCGAAGGGCAGATCCGTACAAGGGTCCCGCGGCTCCGCCGACCCGAAGCACCAGCGTCGCACCGGCTTGAACGAGGAGCTCGCCGGGCGACAGACCGTCCGCGGCGGCGGCGACGGAGGCGACCGCCGCGAATCCTCGATCCATGTTGACCCCGTGATCGGCGTCGCCGATCGCGGCGTCGAGCTGGGTGAGGAAGTCCCGATGCGCGGCGATCTCCGCAGCGGACGCTCGGAGCCAACGCGCCACGAACGCCGCGTCGAACGGAGGCGGAGCTCCGCCGCGCCTGCGTCGGCCGGTACTCACCCCGGTGGCCACCGCAGCAAACCATCGCGAGCTGGAAGCCGGGTGTCAAACCTGCATATCGGGACGCCCATCGAGCGGCGATGTCCGGCGATGCCGAACATCTTTCGGGTTCGCCGCATCCGTTGCACCCACCCCGCCGGTTGCTGTTCGGCATGGCGAGCGGTCCCATTGCGTCACCGGGATCGGTCCCGTCGGGGCCACCGGGTCACATCTGAAGGGGGTGGTCGGCAACATGTCCGTTCCGAATCCGTACCTCGGCGAGGTGGTCGGCACGGCGACCCTGATCCTATTGGGTGACGGGGTGGTGGCAGGCGTCCTGTTGAACAAGTCGAAGGCGCAGAACTCCGGGTGGATCGTGATCACCTGGGCTTGGGGGATGGCCGTGTTCATAGGCGTCCTCACGAGCGTCGCCGTCGCCGGAGGGGTCGCGCACCTCAACCCGGCGGTCACGATCGGACTCTGGGCAGGCGGCTACCTCACAGGCTGGACGTTCACCCAGATCATGCTCACGATCTTCTTCGAGTTCATCGGTGCGATGATCGGGGCGCTGCTCGTGTGGCTCGCCTACCTCGCACACTGGCCCGAAACAGAGGATCCCGGCCTCAAGCTGGCGGTCTTCTGCACCGGACCGGCGATCCGTAACACCGCGGCCAACCTCGTCACCGAGATCATCGGCACGTTCATGCTCGTGTTCGGCGTCGTCGCGATCGGAATCAAGCTCGGAGGCGGTCTGTTCATCCACGTCGAGGGGATGGCCGGATCGATGACCATCAGCGGCGCACTGTCGTCTGGGGCACTCCCGGTCGGCCTGCTCGTTCTCGTGATCGGTCTGTCGCTCGGTGGCCCCACTGGCTACGCGATCAACCCGGCGCGCGATCTTGGACCGCGGATCATGCACGCGATCCTTCCGATCGCAGGCAAGGGAGGGTCCGACTGGGAGTACTCGTGGATCCCCGTTATCGGTCCGATCATCGGTGGCATCCTCGGGGCGATCGCGGCGAACTGGTTGTTCACGAACTTCGCGACGACGCTGTTCAAGCTGTGATCGGAGGGCGAGTCGAACCGAGGGAGTGAGACATCGGATGAAGAAGCTGATCAACGATCCGGAGAACGTGGTCCGCGAGGAGCTGAGCGGGATCGCGCGTGCGCACGGTGACCTGGTCGATGTCCATATCGACCCCCACTACATCGTTCGCAACGATGCGCCCGTTCAAGGCAAGGTCGCCCTCGTCTCGGGCGGCGGTTCGGGCCACGAGCCGATGCACGGGGGGTTCGTCGGGATGGGCATGCTCGACGCGGCATGTCCCGGCGAGGTGTTCACCTCGCCCACACCCGATCAGATGGAAGCCGCCACCAAGGCGGTCGACGGCGGCGCCGGTGTCGTGCACATCGTCAAGAACTACACGGGCGACGTCATGAACTTCGAGATGGCGGCGGAGCTCGTCCGCTCCGAGGGTACCGAGGTCGAGTCCGTGCTCGTCGACGACGACGTTGCCGTCCAGGACTCGCTCTACACCGCAGGTCGTCGCGGCGTCGGCGCCACGGTGCTGATGGAGAAGATCGCCGGCGCGGCGGCCGAGCAACGGCGCCCGTTGAAGGAGGTCACCGACGTCTGCCGGAAGGTGAACGACAACGCACGTTCGATGGGGATGGCGCTGACGTCGTGCACCGTCCCGGCAGCCGGGAAGCCAACGTTCGAGCTGGGCGACGACGAGATGGAGATCGGGATCGGCATCCACGGCGAACCGGGCCGCCAGCGACTGAAGGTGGCACCGGTCCACGACATCGTCGAGATGATGGCGACGCCGATCGTCGACGACCTTCCGTTCAAGAGCGGCGACCAGGTCCTCGCCTTCGTGAACGGGATGGGTGGGACGCCGCTGATCGAGCTCTACATCGTCTTCAACGAGCTGGCGTCGTTCCTCGACGGGCGTGGCATCAGCATCGGTCGCAACCTGATCGGCCCGTACATCACCTCGCTCGAGATGCAGGGCTGTTCGATCACGCTCCTGAAGCTCGACGACGAGCTGACGGACCTGTGGGATGCACCGGTCAAGACGCCGGGGCTACGCTGGGGGGTCTGAAGAGGAAGCAGGAAGGAGGCGGCAACCTCGGTCACTGCCTCCTTCCCGGCTGGAGGTGGTCGTGACCGTCACGCACGATGATGTGGTGCGTTGGATCAGGGCGTTCGCGCATGCGATCGCACAGAACAAGGACTCCTTGACGGATCTGGACTCCGCGATCGGAGACGCCGACCACGGCATCAACATGAATCGCGGGATGACAGCCGTCCTGGCGAAGCTCGACGGCGCCGGATCCGCCGACATCGGTGCGCTCCTGAAAACCGTCGGCATGACGTTGGTCTCGAGCGTCGGGGGCGCCGGCGGTCCGTTGTACGGAACGCTCTTCCTTCGTCTCGGCGCCGAGGCCGCCGGCAAGGATGAGCTCACCGATGAGGATTGGGTGGCCATGGTGGCGGCGGGCGTCGAAGGGGTCCAGTCGCGAGGGAAAGCGGAGCCGAACGACAAGACCATGGTGGATGCCCTCATCCCGGCACGGGACACCCTCGCGGCCGCCGTCGCGGCGGGAGAGCCCTTCGCGGACGCGTTACGGGCAGCGGCCGCCGCCGCGGAAGAGGGGATGAAGGCGACGATCCCGCTCGTCGCGCGCAAGGGCCGCGCGAGCTATCTCGGCGAAAGGAGCGCCGGCCATCAGGACCCAGGGGCCACCTCGTCGTGGCTCCTGATGAGAACGGCAGCAGAGACGTTCGGCGATCACGGGGGATGAAAGGGGGAAGCGATGGCGGACTACGTAGGAGCCATCGACCAGGGGACGACGAGCACGCGCTTCATGATCTTCGACCATGCCGGGCAGGTAGTGGCCGTCGATCAGAAAGAGCACGAGCAGATCTTCCCGAAGCCGGGTTGGGTCGAACACGACCCGATGGAGATCATGGAGCGTACCCACGAGGTTGTCGCGGGCGCCCTGAAGAAGGCCGGGATCTCGGGAAGCGACCTCGCGGCCGTCGGGGTGACGAACCAGCGCGAAACCACCGTCGTTTGGGAGCGGTCCAGCGGGAAGCCGATCCACAACGCGCTCGTCTGGCAGGACACACGGACCGACCAGATCTGCAACGAGCTGTCGGCCGACGACGGCCAAGATCGGTTCCGGCCGGCGACGGGCCTTCCGATCGCCACGTACTTCTCGGGGCCGAAGATCCGATGGATCCTCGACAACGTCGAGGGTGCGCGGGCGCGGGCCGACGCCGGCGAGCTGCTCTTCGGCAACATCGACACCTGGGTGATCTGGAACATCACCGGGGGCCCTGACGGTGGGGCGCACGTCACCGACGTGACGAACGCCAGCCGCACGATGCTGATGGACCTGCAGACCCTCGATTGGGACGACGCGATCCTGGATGCGATCGGGGTCCCGCGCGCGGTCCTGCCCGAGATCCGGTCGTCGAGCCAGACGTACGGGGAAGCGACGGGCGATCTGGCCGGTATCCAGGTGGCGGGTGACCTCGGCGACCAGCAAGCGGCCCTGTTCGGCCAGACCTGCTTCGCGGTCGGCGAGGCCAAGAACACCTACGGGACGGGCAACTTCCTGCTGCTCAACACGGGCCCGAAGGCCGTGCCGTCCAAGAGCGGGTTGATCACCGGACTCGGCTACAAGATCGGGGATCAGCCGGCCGCGTACATGCTCGAGGGTTCGATCGCCATCACCGGAGCGTTGGTGCAGTGGCTCCGAGACAACCTCGGGCTCATCTCCTCCTCGGAGGAGGTCGAGGATCTGGCCAAGACGGTCGAGGACAACGGCGGGGTGTACTTCGTGCCGGCGTTCTCCGGCCTCTTCGCGCCGTACTGGCGGAGCGACGCGAGGGGCGTGATCGCAGGGCTCACCCGGTACGTGAACAAGGGCCACATCGCGCGGGCGGTCCTCGAAGCAACCGCATGGCAGACGAAAGAGGTCGTCGAAGCCATGAACGCCGACTCGGGCGTCGCGCTCACGTCGCTCAAGGTCGACGGCGGCATGGTCTACAACGAAACGCTGATGCAGTTCCAGGCCGACGTGCTGGACGTCCCGGTCATCCGTCCGACCGTTGCGGAGACCACCTCGCTCGGCGCCGCGTACGCCGCGGGGCTGGCCGTCGGGTTCTGGAAGGAGGTCGAGGACCTTCGCGCCAACTGGGGCAAGGACAAGGAATGGCAGCCCCGGATGGATGCGGCCGAGCGCGACAAGGAATACGCGCTCTGGAAGAAGGCCGTGACGCGCACGTTCGACTGGGTGGAGTAACGGATCCGGACGAGTGGCCACCGTTCCTCCGCACCCGACCGAGGAGGGCAGCATGTCGGAGAAGGAGCACCACCACGGCGATTTCGCCGAGGGTCAGGAGGCGGAGCCCGACGAGGGCCAAACGGGTTCGTACGCTGAAGGCGAGGAGCAGAAACACGACCACCCGAAGGACGGAGAACACGGCGACTTCGCCGAAGGCCAGGAGACCGAGGAGGAGGAGCACGACGAAGGCTCGTTCGCCGAGGGAGAGTCCGAAGAGGAGGAGCAGTAGGACGTCGCGGGATGGCCGCGGTG
>JALYLP010000063.1 GCA_030774195.1 Actinomycetota bacterium
GGATCGCCGCATCCAGAACCGCAACGCGCTCCTCTGGCTGTACCCAGGGACGTTCGGGACAAAGACGGGTTCCACGCTCCTGGCGGGGTCCTGTCTGATCGCATCCGCTACCCGCGGGGACCGACGACTCGTCGCGATCGTCTTAGGAGCGCCTCACGATCCGTTCTCGGACGCGGCGGCCTTGCTCGCGTACGGGTTCGGTGGATTCACCCGGCGGACACTCGCTTCGGAAGGGGCCGACGAAGGGACGTTGGCGATCCGGGGGGGAGCGGTGCCGGTCGTTGCGGGAGCCGAGCTGACGGCACTCATCCCCGCGACATCGATCGATCACCTCCGTCAGCAGATCAGCGTTGACCCACACGCCGCCTTCCCACCGGCTCCGGGCTCCCGCGTTGGGACGCTCGTCGTGTCGATCCCGGGGCTCACGATCGGCTCGGTGCCGCTGATCGTGAGCCTCGTCCCGCCACCGCCGGCGTCCGCGGGCCCGTGGTGGGCGCGCGCGGGCATCTCCCTCGGACGATCGATCGCCGGAGCGGTCCGCGCGATCTCCTCCTGACGATACGTCGTCCACGGCGTCGGCGAGAGCCCTGGTAGCCTGCTCGGCGACATGACGGAGGTCGCGAGCGTCCTGTACGGACGCGAGGACGTCCGGCGCCGGGTAGAGGAACTCGGCCGCACGATCACCGGGGATTACGTGGGGCGGGAGCCCGTGCTCGTTACGGTCCTGACGGGCGGCGCCGTGTTCCTCGCGGATCTGATCCGTGCGGTCGACCTTCCCGTCGAGACACACTTCATGGCGATCAGCCGGTACGGGGATGCGGAGGAATCGTTCGGGCGGGTTCAGATCCTCCTCGACGTCGAGGTCGACCTCGCCGGTCGCGATGTCGTCCTCGTCGAGGACATCGTCGACACCGGGCTGACCTCGCGCTACATGCTCTCGGTCCTGAGTGCTCGGGCACCGGCGAGCCTGGAGATCTGCACGCTCCTCGATCGTTCGGTCCGACGGATCGTGCCGCTCCTGCCGCGCTACGTGGGCTTCGATTGCCCCGACACCTTCGTTGTGGGCTACGGCCTGGATTACCGAGAGCGCTACCGCAACCTGCCGGACATCTTGCGCGTGGACGATCTCGCAGCGTTGCGGGCCGATCCCGACGTGCTCGCCTCCCTGCTCACGGACGCCGCAGCCTGAAGCTTGACGCGGATCCCCGTGAGTTGCCCGTTCTGAGGGCCGTCGCTACCCTGGCTGCAGCCACCATGATCGGGCCGCCATGATCGAGATGGAGCTGACCGGCGTGCGCGTCGAGCTGCCCACCAACCAGCCCATCGTTCTGCTCAAGGAGCGCGGGGGAGAGCGATACCTGCCCATCTGGATCGGAGCTGCGGAGGCGGCGGCCATCGCGCTCTCCCTGCAGGGGGTGGTCACCCCGAGGCCGATGACGCACGACCTCCTGAAGAACATCCTCGACGATCTCACCGTCGAGGTGCAGCGGATCGTCGTGACGGAGCTTCGCGACAGCACGTTCTACGCGACCATCGCGTTACAGCGTGGGACCGATGGGTTCGAGGTGTCCTCTCGACCGTCCGATGCGATCGCGCTCGCGGTGCGGATGGCAGTCCCCATCTTCGCGGAGGAAGGCGTCCTCGAGGAGGCGTCCATCCTGATCCCGGGAGACGAGGACGAGGAAGTCGAGAAGTTCCGCGAGTTCCTGGACAACGTGAGCCCGGAAGACTTCGCTTCCTGAGGTCAGAGGCAGGAGCTGGCCGGATCCAGCTTTACCGGACCCAGCTTTTACCGGACCCAGCTTTTACCGGACCCAGCTTTGCCGGTCCAGCTTTGCGGATCAGCCGTAGAAGAAGACGGTCACCCACAGCACATCATCGACCCGCACCGCGCCGATAGCGACGTGACGGAAGGTGCTGTGCAAGATGTTCGCCCGGTGCGGCGCCGAGGCCATGAACGCGGCCTCCATGTCGCGTACGGTGCCTCCGGTCACGCCGACGTTCTCGCCCCAGTAGTGCCACTTGATGCCTTTGAGGTAGTAACGGGCGGGATCCGACGTATGGAACAAGGTGTTCGAGTTGGCCATCGCGAGCGAGTGCCTCTTCGCGAGCTGCGACATGTCGCGGTCGATCCAGACACGGTGCAACGCGTGGTTGTATCGGCTCGAGTTGGTGGCCCTCAGCATCGCGTGGCGAGGATGCAGGGCTGCCGTGGTCGCCCCGTGGGCACCGGAAGGCAGCGCGCCCAGGAGGAGGCCCCCAAGGGCCGCCACCAGCGCCATCCGTACGATCCTGGTCCTCATCTCCGCCTCCCCTCCAGACCGGGCCGGGCTTTCTAGTCCGACCTGACTACTAGGGTCATCGGCCGGCCTGTCGGGGTACTTGAGAGGTCACCGAGCGATCACGGCGAGAACGAGCAGGCGGCTTGACGGGACGCGGAAGGCCCCGTACGCTGCCGAATCACAACGTCGTGATACCCGTCTGCGGTTCGGAGCGCGCCAGATGAGCGAGCAAGGGTACCGGGTCCCCGAGGTCTGCCGGATCGTCGGCATCACGTATCGACAGCTGGATTATTGGGCGCGAACCGAGCTCGTGACCCCGTCGATCCGCGACGCAACGGGCAGCGGTTCGCAGCGGCTCTACTCGTTCCAGGACCTCGTCACCCTCCGGGTGATCAAGAACCTCCTGGACACCGGGGTGTCGCTTCAGCGGGTTCGGACGGCGGTGGAGCATCTCAGCGAGATGGAACGCCCGGTCGCGGCCGTGACCCTGATATCGGACGGCAGGGGCGTGTACGAGGCGGACTCGCCCGAAGCGGTCGTCGACCTCCTCCGGCAGGGTCAAGGGGTATTCGCGATCGCGTTGGATCGGGTATGGGAGGACGTCGAGAACGCCCTGACGAAGGCGAAGCGTGGCTCCGGGAAACGACGGGCCGCAGCAGGAGGGCCGTGAGCGCCGAGCCGCTCGCAACACCCCTCCTGAAGAGCGACACCGTCCGCTTCGCGCACGCATCCGAGCGGCAGTTCGCGCGTCTGCTCGACTTCTATCAGATCGGATGGGACTACGAGCCGACGTCGTTCGACATCGGGTGGGACCGGGACGGCAACGTCGTGCAGCGGTTCACACCGGACTTCTACCTCGCCGAGTTCGACCTCTATATCGAGATCACCACGCTGAACCAGAAGCTCGTAACGAAGAAGAATCGGAAGGTACGTCGCCTCCGCGAACGCTACCCGGAGATCCGATGCAAGGTCTTCTACCAGCGCGACTACCTCTCGTTGGTGACCAAGTACGGGCTTGAGGATGCCTCGGGCTGAGGGACGGCGCCCGGCGCCACCACCCGTACACTCGTATCCGTGAGGTTCGCACCCCACACCGACGACGACGTTCGCGAGATGCTCGCGGCGGTCGGCGTTCCTTCGATCGACGACCTCTTCTCCCAGATACCCGAGGGTCTCCGCCTGGAGCGCCCGTTGGGGCTTCCCCAAGGGGTATCGGAACAGGAGATCCTGGCCGACCTCGCGGCCCTCGCCCGTCGCGATCGGGCCGGGGATGACCTGGTCTGTTTCGCGGGTCGCGGCGCCTACGACCACTTCATCCCGAGCGTCGTATGGGCGCTCGCGGGGCGCTCCGAGCTCTACACCTCCTATACCCCGTACCAACCGGAGCTGTCCCAAGGTGTCCTGCAGGCGCTCTTCGAGTTCCAGTCGATGGTGTGCGAGCTCACGGCGCTCGACGTTTCCAACGCTTCGCTCTACGACGGTGCGACGGCCCTCATGGAGGCCGTCAACATGGCCCGCGCCGGCGGCCGATCACGCGTCCTGGTCTCCGGTGGTGTCGATCCTCGCTACGTCGAGACGCTCCGTACGTACGGACGAGGGTCAGGCTACGTGCCTGAGGTGCTCGAGGCTCCCGATGGCCGCAGCGCGCAGCCGACGGAGATCGACCGAGATGTCGCCGCGGTCGTGATCCAGCACCCGAACGTCTTCGGCCTCCTGGAAGACGTGATGGCGTTCGGCGCACCGGGTCGCGCCGCCGGAGCCATGCTCATCCAGGTCTTCGATCCGACATCCCTCGGGATCCTGGCGCCGCCGGGCGACCTCGGAGCCGATATCGCCGTCGCCGAGGGGCAACCGTTCGGGAACCGCCTCAACTACGGCGGTCCGTACCTCGGGATGCTCGCCGCCAAGATGGAGCACGTCCGGAAGATGCCCGGTCGGATCGTGGGGGAGACGGTCGACGTCGACGGCCGGTCCGGCTACGTGCTCACACTGCAGGCTCGCGAGCAGCACATCCGCCGGGAGAAGGCGACGTCGAACATCTGCACGAACCAAACCCTGATGGCGCTCGCGGCGACCATCCACATGGCCTGGCTCGGGCCGGGAGGTCTGGCGGAGCTGGGTCGTCAGTGCGCTGCCAAGGCCTCGTACGCCTTCGAGGCGCTGACCGGCCTGGCGACCGTGGAAGCGGCCTTCCCGGGCGAGCCGTTCTTCAAGGAGTTCGCCGTGCGTCTGCCGAGGTCGGCCGTCGATGTCCGCGACGCGTTGATCGACCGCGGGTTCCTCGCTGGCGTGCCTGCCCCATGGGTGGACGAAGGGACGCTGATCGTGGCCGTCACCGAGCGCCGGACGAGGCAGGAGATCGACGCGCTCGCCGCCGCGATGGGGGAGGTCCTCGCCTCGTGAGCCTGGGGGCACCGGTCCGGCGTCAGGGGCCGCCGGGGGAGGGGACCGTTCGGGATCTCGCGCGGCCGGGAAGGGCGGCGTGGAGCTTCCCGGACCTGGATGTCGAGCCGACCGAGATCCCGCAGACGCATCGTCGCGGGCAAGCCCCCGGGCTGCCGGAAGTCGCCGAGCGCGATCTGGTCCGGCACTACACGCGCCTGTCGCAGATGAACTACGGCGTCGACACCGGGATCTATCCACTCGGCTCCTGCTCGATGAAGTACAACCCCAAGCTGGCCGAGGTGGCGGCGGCGGC
>JALYLP010000064.1 GCA_030774195.1 Actinomycetota bacterium
GCGAAGGGGAGCCCCCCCCTGGGGCGGGCTCCTTCCGCGCTCCCGCGGCTCGGCCCTGGTGGAAACGAAGCCAGCTCCCGACCCTACAGGCGGCTGACCTCCTCTGTTACACTTGTGTCCACATGAGTGACACACGACCGGCCGGAAGCTCGATCACGAAGGCTGCGGGCTACGTCCGTGTGAGCTCGCGGCAGCAGTTGGACGGCTACGGGCTCGATGTCCAGCAGCTGGCCATCACGAAGTACGCCAAGGAGCACAGGCTCAAGCTCGTCGAGGTGTTCCGGGAGGAGGGCGTAAGCGGCACACTTCCCGTTACCGAGCGCCCGGCCCTGATGGGCGCGCTAGAGCTGATGACCGCCTGTAAGGCCGACGTGCTGCTTGTGCCGAACCTCGATCGACTCGCGCGCGAGCTGCATGTTCAAGAGGCCGCCCTCGGGCTCCTGTGGGACGCGGGCAAGGCCGTCCATACCGTCGAGGATGGTGAGGTCCGCCAGGACGACCCCGATGATCCTATGCGGAAGGCGATGAGGAAGATGCGCGGGGTGCTCGCCGAGCTGGACAAGGACACAGTCGTCATGCGCCTGCGTAAGGGCAAGCAGGCGAAGAGAGCCGAGGGCGGCTTCATCGGCGGTCAGGTGCCGTTCGGGTACCGCGCCGAGGGAGGCCGTCTGGTCGCGGATGCGAGCGAGCAGGAAGTCATCGCCAAGATCCACGAGATGCATCGAAACGGCGAGTCCCTGCGCGGCATCGCGGCACGGCTCCAGGCTGAAAGCGTCTCCACGCGAAGCGGAGGTGAGTGGCACCCGACGCAGGTAGCCCGGATCTTGGGGCGGGCGAGGGGTTCTTCGTGAGGTTCCGCATCGTCCGGGGCATCGGCAGGGTCCAGCGCATCCAGGTTGCCGAAGGCGTGCTCCGACCCGGTCACCTGCTCCAGCGCCACTACTACCGGACCGGCCTCCCGGGCACGCCTCGTGATCGGGTCGTGACGCACCAGACGCGCTACCTCTGCTCGTGCGGGCGGGAGTGGTACGGGGTGACGCCGACATCGGCAGACGTACTGCGCCACGACCTGGTTGGGGTGCGCGCCTGAGCCTCAACCGTTACTGACCTGCTCCGAGGACGATGCCCGAGGTGGGCGTGGTCACTCCCGATCCATCACCTCAAGGCCGGTCGGCGACGTGACGATGGGCCTGCGGGGAGGTGCCCCCTGCGACCGGGAGGTCACGTTGGAGGGTCTAGAGCTGACCGATGAGCAGGTCGCCGACCTGTTCGGTGATGAGTGGATAGCGCGGTGGCCGCTGGACGGTATCGAGGTCTCGCACATCCGTCCGGTGGACGTCTACTTCGAGAAGGACGACCGCGGCACGACGCGGTTCGTTCCTCCGTTGCTGGCGCAGGACATCGCCAACGACCTGCGGCTCGTCCGCGGGCCTGGTGGGGGCCTTTGGTATGACGCTGGTGGTGTCTTCCGGGACGGGGCTGAGAACCTGGTTGCGGACTGCGTTCGACACGTCCTCGGGCCGGAGTACCGACAGCATCGACTGGCCGAGGTGCTGTCGTGGTGCAAGACCCTCCCGATCGCCATCACGGCCTCACCGCCAATCGAGAACCTGCTGAACGTCGCGAATGGCGTGTTGGAGCTCGACACCCTGACCCTTCGACCGGTGCGCCAGGATGAGCGGTTCATCTACCGCATCCCAGTCGCGTGGAGGCCTGATGCGATGTGTCCGTCGATCGAAGCGTTCGTCCGGGAGGTCGTGCCTCCGGACTGCGTGTCGCTAATGACCGAGATCATGGGCATGTGCCTGCTACCCACATCTCGTTACCGCCGTGCAGTGATGTTGCTGGGTGCAGGAAGCAACGGCAAGTCGGTGCTCCTTCGGGTCATCAAGTCGTTGCTCGGATCCGACAACATCTCATCCGTAACGCTCCAGGCCTTGTCTGAGGATCGTTTCGCGAAAGCCCAGCTGTTCGGCAAGCTCGCGAATATCGCTGGCGATCTGGACGCGAAGCCCGTGGAGAGCTCCGGGGCGTTCAAGATGCTTACGGGGGAGGATACGATCACCGCTGA
>JALYLP010000065.1 GCA_030774195.1 Actinomycetota bacterium
GAGCAGCTGTCGCTGCTCGACGGCCCCTTCGATGTGGTCTTCTGCGACATCGATAAGACGGGCTACCCAGACGCCTGGCGAGCGGCGTCCGAGCGGATCCGTGTGGGTGGGCTCTATCTCTGCGACAACACGCTCGGCTACGGAGCAGGGACCGTGTTCGACGACGGCGAAGGCCCGGAGGCGATCCGAAAGCACAACCGGCTCATCGCCGAGGACCAGCGGTTCATCTCGACCATCGTGCCGACCCGCGAGGGCGTGCTCGTTGCGGTCCGCATCTCGTGAGTCCTCTACGGGACGCTTCGGAGTAGACTCCGCCGGGCTCGCTGGACCGCCCGGCCAACGACCGTCGTCGTGACGCGATAGCCTGGAAGGGAACGTCCCTGGGCCGAACGAGGAGCGACCGCGGCGTGGCGATCCGATCGAGGAAGGCCAAGAGCGACTACGGCTCGATCTACCGGGGCCACGAGGGCCAGTGGTCGTGGATCTTGCACCGCATCACCGGCGTCGCCGTCATCCTGTTCCTCTTCGCACACGTCGTGGACACGGCCGCCGTCGGCTGGGGCCCGGAGGCGTACGACCGGATCACGGCTGCTTACGACAACCCGATCGTCCGCCTGCTCGAGCTCGGCCTGGTCGTCGCGGTCCTCTATCACTCGCTGAACGGGCTCAAGATCACCCTGATCGACTTCTTCCCCCGGCTGGTCACGCGGATACGCCCGATCTCGATCGCATTCACCACCGTGTTCGTCCTGACGTTGATCCCGACCGCCTGGATCATGCTCGGCCAGGCATGGGACCTCGCCCGGAGGTGACCATGGCGACCACCACGTCCCCTCGCCCGCCTGCTCCGCCCGATACTCGTGAGGCCGCGCTGGGGCGCGGACGACCCATCGGGGGCTTCGAGCTCTGGACCTGGGTCTTCATGCGGATCAGCGGGCTCCTTCTGTTGGTCCTCGCCGTCGGGCACACGCTGATCATGCACCTGCCGGCGGGGGGGGTCGATCGGATCAACTTCGGCTTCGTCGCCGTCCGTTGGCAGAGCCCGTTCTGGCGGACGTGGGACTGGATGTTGCTGATGCTCGCGCTGCTGCACGGGATCAACGGACTGCGCAACATCACGCTCGACTACGTGCGCCCCCCCGGGTGGCGCTTCGCGCTCACCATGGCCTACTACGTGATCGGATTCACACTGATGGTGCTCGGCACCATCATCGTGGTGACGTTCGATCCCACGCGGTGGGGACCCATCGGATGACCACGACCCATACGTACGATGCGCTTGTGGTCGGTGCCGGCGGTGCGGGCCTGCGTGCGGCGATCGAGCTCTCCGAGCGGTGCAGGACCGCCGTGGTCTCCAAGTTGTATCCGACCCGTTCGCACACGGGCGCCGCACAGGGCGGTGTCTGCGCGGCGCTCGGGAATGTGGAGGAGGACTCGCCCGAGTGGCATGCGTTCGACACGGTGAAAGGGGGCGACTACCTCGTCGATCAGCCTGCGGCGCTGCTGATGACCGAGGAGGCCGTCGAGGCGATCTACCAGCTGGAGCGCTGGGGTCTCCCCTTCAACCGGACGCCGGACGGGCGGATCGACCAACGGCGGTTCGGAGGACATACCCGCAACCACGGCGAGGCGCCGGTCAAGCGAGCGTGCTACGCGGCGGACCGGACGGGGCACATGATCCTGCAGACGCTCTACCAGCAGTGCGTCAAACGCGACGTCCGCTTCTTCAATGAGTTCTACTGCCTCGATCTGCTCCGGGACGACGCCGGCGTCACCGTGGGCATCGTCGCCTTCGAGCTCGCGACCGGAGAGCTCCACGTCTTCCGTGCCAAGGCGGTGGTGTTCGCAACGGGCGGCTACGGGCGGATGTTCCGCGTCACCTCCAACGCCCACGCGCTCACGGGCGACGGACCCGCCGTGGTATGGCGACGTGGCATCCCCCTCGAGGACATGGAGATGTTCCAGTTCCATCCGACCGGCCTCGCCCGGCTGGGCGTGCTCCTGTCCGAGGCCGCGAGGGGGGAAGGCGGCATCGTCCTGAACAGCGAGGGCGAGCGGTTCATGGAGCGGTACGCCCCCACGATCAAGGACCTGGCGCCACGGGACATGGTCTCGAGGGCGATCTACCAGGAGATCAAGGAGGGCCGCGGCGGCGGGCCCAACGGCGATTGGGTGTACCTCGACATCTCCCACCTGGATCCCAAGGTGGTCGAGGAGAAGCTGCCCGACATCACGGAGTTCGCCCGCATCTACCTGAAGGTGGAACCGCTGGAGGAGCCGGTCCCGATCCAACCGACGGCGCACTACGCGATGGGGGGGATACCCACTGATATCGACGGTCGGGTGGTCGTGGGAGCGGAGGACGACGTCGTGCCGGGCCTCTATGCGGTCGGCGAGTGCGCGTGTGTCTCTGTCCACGGCGCCAACCGACTGGGCACCAACTCCCTGCTCGATCTCGTAG
>JALYLP010000066.1 GCA_030774195.1 Actinomycetota bacterium
AAGAGGCCGGCGTCATGCGTTCGGCATTTATTGTCGAACGGGGGGTGCGTCTCCCAGACGAACCGTTCGAGATCATGGGTATCACGAAGCACGTTCTGGAGACGCGCGAGCCGGTCGTGATCAACGATCACCTGGTCGAAAGGGTCCAGGAGCTTGGCGGCTACGTGCTGCAAGGAGAGGTGACGAAGTCCGGCGTCTACGTCCCTCTCATCGTCGGCGGCGAGGCGATCGGCAGAATCTCCCTCGGGAACATCGACCGAGAGCACGCCTTCAGCGACGCCGACGTCCGTTTGTTGACCACGCTTGCGGGAAGTTTGAGCGTCGCACTTGAGAACGCGCGTCTGTTCGAGGAGACCCGCCAACGTGCTGCGGAGCTGTCGATCGTGAACAGCGTCGGGCAAGCGCTCGCGGAGCAACTCGATCTCGACGCCCTGATCGAACGGCTCGGCGATCAGCTCCGCGATGTGTTCGCCGCGGACATCGTCTACGTCGCTCTGCACGACGAGACCACTGACATGATCGAGTTCCCCTACTACAGCGAGAAAGGCGTCCGCGACGAGAACTGGCCGGCGATCCAGTTTGGCCAGGGACTGACGTCCCGGATCCTCCAGCGCCGCGAGCCGCTGCTCCTCAATCGCGCCGAGGCGTTCCAAGAGCTCGGCGTCGAGATGGTTGGAACCCCGGCGCTTTCCTACCTCGGCGTGCCGATCCTCGTCGAGGGCCGAGCGATCGGCGTCATCAGTGTTCAGAGCATCGAGCGCTCTGGGAGGTTCGGCGAGAGCGACACGCGGCTGCTGTCGACGATCGCCGCCAACGTGGGCGTCGCGATCCAGAACGCGCGTCTGTACCGGGACACGGGCCGACGGGCGAGCGAGATGGCCGCCCTCGCGGAGCTCGGCACCGAGATCGGAGCGATGCTCGAACTCGACGCGGTCCTTCGACGCATCGCCGAGCGGGCGCGCGAGCTCCTGGAGGCCGGCACCAGCGCCGTCTTCCTCGAGGAGACGGAGGGGTCACCGCTCGTTCCCATCGTCGCGGTCGGGGAGCTCGCCGACCTCATCCTCGGCTTCACCGTCACGCCCGGAGAAGGGATCATCGGCGATCTCGCGAGCCGCGGGGTGGCAGAGGTCGTGAACGACACCAATGCGGATCCGCGCGCCGTGCAGATCCCCGGGTCCGAGGACGAGCCCGAGGAGCGCCTGATGGTGGCGCCGCTGCTCGCCCGCGGTCGAGTGATCGGCATGATGGCGGTGTGGCGGACCGGTCCGACGGACCTCTTCACGGACGCAGACCTCAGCTTCCTCGTCGGTCTCTCCCAGCAGGCCGCGATCGCGATCGAGAACGCGCGGCTGTTCCGAGAGGCGCAGGAAGCCCTCCAGGTCGCGGAGGAGGCGAACGCGGCCAAGAGCGCGTTCCTCGCCGCGACGAGCCACGAGATCCGTACGCCGATGAACGCGATCATCGGGATGAGCGGCCTGCTGATGGAGACGGAGCTGGACACCGAGCAGCGGGACTACGCGGCGACGATCGCGAACAGCGGCGAGGCGCTCCTCGCCATCATCAACGACATCCTCGACTTCTCCAAGATCGAGGCGGGTCGGATGGAGCTCGAGCGGGCGCCGTTCGACCTCCGGGCGTGTATCGAGTCGGTGCTCGACCTCGTCGGCCCGAGCGTGATGAAGAAGGGCCTCGAGGTCGCGTACGAGATCGAGCCCGGCACGCCGGAGACGGCCGTCGGCGACGCCAGCCGCCTGCGCCAGATCCTCCTCAACCTGCTCAACAACGCCGTCAAGTTCACCGAGACCGGCGAGCTCGTCGTGTCGGCGGCAGCGGCTCCTGCGGAGGGAGCCGGAACCGTCGGCTACCACCTGACGGTCCGCGACACCGGGATCGGGATCCCGCCCGACCGTGTCGACCGGCTCTTCGAGTCGTTCAGCCAGGTAGATGCCTCGACGAGCCGCCGCTATGGCGGCACGGGCCTCGGGCTCGCGATCAGCAAGCGGCTCGCGGAGTTGATGGGAGGCACGATCTGGGTGGAGAGTGCCGGCGTCCCGGGCCAAGGGAGCGCGTTCCACGTCACGCTCGAGGCCGGCGCGACCGATCTCAGTCCGACGACGCTCCGGCGCGATGGATCCTTCGCCGGCCGCCGCGCGCTCGTCGTCGATGACAACGAGACCAACCGCCGCCTGATGACGGCGCTCCTGGGGGCCTGGGGGATCGAGACCGCGCTCGCGTCCGGGGCGGAGGAAGCACTCGCCGCGCTCGGCGACGGTCATCTCGACGTTGCCGTGCTCGACATGCTGATGCCCGGCACCGACGGGCTCGATCTCGCCGCGAGCATCCACGAGCGCGAGCCGGGGCTCCCGATCGTCCTCGCCTCATCCGTGAGTCAGCACGAGGTCACGACGGATCCGCGGTGGGCGAAGGCCGGCATCGCGGCCACCGTCACGAAGCCGATCAAGGCATCGCCGTTGCACGCGGCCGTGGCGACCGTCCTCGGCGCGGGAAGCGAAGACGGCGCCGAGGCAGCGTCGAGCGCTCTCGACGAGGAGCTGGGGTCGAGGCACCCGCTCCGGATCCTGCTCGCCGAGGACAACGTGGT
>JALYLP010000067.1 GCA_030774195.1 Actinomycetota bacterium
AGTCGATGTCGAACACCTTCGGATGCGACGCGCCGCCCCAGCAGAAGGTCGCCGTGTACGACTCCGAGGGTCACGTCGTACTCGTTCCTCCATGCTTCGACTTCCGGACCGAGGGCGCCCTGCTCAACCGAGCGCACGTTCCCTGGGCGTACTACGCCGCCACGGAGCGACAGCGCGGCTACATCTGGTCCGCATACTCCGCGATCGACCGTTACCGGAACGATCCGGCGCAGTGGGCGAGGTATATCCGTCCGGTCGACTCGTTGCTCGGCGACATCGCCGCCAACAAGCTCGCTCCGGTGACGTGGGTCACGCCGCGATTCGAGTTGTCCGATCACCCGGACTACTCGCTCTGCCACGGTGAGAACTGGACCACCCAGATCGTCGACGCGATCATGCGGTCGAAGATGTGGAAGGACACGGCGATCTTCATCACGTGGGACGATTACGGCGGCTTCTACGACCACGTTCCGCCGCCGGACATCGACCGGATGGGGTTCGGCTTCCGTGTTCCCTTGCTCGTGATCAGTCCGTACGCGATCGATGGGAAGGTCAGCCACGAGGAGGGGGAGTTCTCGAGCGTGCTCCGGTTCATCGAGGACAACTGGAACCTGCGCCCGTTCCTCACCGACCGTGATCGCCAGGCGACGCCGATGCTGTCGGCGTTCGACTTCTCGCAGCCGCCGCGGGCACCGGATCCGCTTCCTCTGCGCACGGACTGCGTGGGTCCGAAGTTCCCGGCGAACTGATCTCGGCCGGTCCTAGGATGGGCGGGTGGATGGAGACAGCCTGCTTGCCCTCGTCCGGTTCCACGCATGGGCGAACGACCAGATCCTGACGGCGACGGCCGGCCTGTCGGATGAGGAGCTCCGGAGGCCCGAGGTTCTCGATCACGGCAGCGCGTTCCAGACGCTCCGGCACCTCGTCGACGTCGACTGGAGCTGGCGGGAGTTCTGCATCGGGAACGACGTTGGAGATACCTACGTATGGGACCACGGGTTCGTCCTCGACGACCTCCCGGCCATCCACGCGTTCTGCATCGAAGAGGACGGTCGCCTGCGGAGCTTCGTGGAGTCTCTTGACGATGCAGCGCTCAACGAGCCGTGGGGAACCCGCCCGGATTTCACGAGGCCGCGGTGGTTGGTCGTCGCCCACGTCGTGAACCACGGGACGCAGCACCGCAGCGAGCTCGCTCACTACCTCACCCAGTGCGGGCACTCACCGGGAGATCTCGACCTGCTGGACGCGTTCGAGCTGCCGTGGCCGGGCGACGGCTGAGTGAACATCAAGCGCCTTCGGCGGCATTGGGATGCGTTGGGGAAGAGCGATCCTCTGTGGGCGAATCTCACGAACGACGACAAGCGCGGCGGGAAATGGGACGACGACGAATTCTTCCTCACCGGCGAACAAGAGATCGAAGAGGTGCTGGGCTCCGTCGAGTCGCTGTCGGTGACGTTCGAGCACGATCGCGCGCTCGATTTCGGTTGTGGGGTCGGCCGGCTTACGCAGGTCCTAGCTGCCCGGTTCGACGATGTTTGGGGCGTCGACATCGCTCCGTCGATGATCGAAGCGGCGAACCGATACAACCGGCACCCGGGAACGTGCCACTACTACCTGAACGACCGGACCGATCTCGCGCGGTTCGACGATGCGAGTTTCGACTTCATCTACTCCAACATCGTGCTCCAGCACATGCAGCCGAGGGACCAGCGACGGAACCTGGCCGAACTCGTTCGCGTGTTGGCGCCGGGAGGGATCTTCGTCTTCCAACTCCCAAGCGCGCCACTCCCCGTTCCCGAACCGAAGGGTGGTTGGCCGCGACTGAAGCGACGCATCAAGTCCATCACCCCGTCGTTCGTCCTGGTCCCGTATCGGCGCGTGCGACGAGAGCTGACGGGGCTCCGGCATGGGCCACGTATGGAGATGTGGGGGCAAGCGGAGGACGAGGTTCGACGGCTTATCGCTTCACTGGGTGCCAAGACGATCAGTGTGACGCCGGATTCGATGGCCTTCGGCTGGTCCGGCTTCCGCTACGTGGTTGGTAGATGAACCAAGGGGTCGAGTGATGAGTCTCGCCGAAGACCTCTCGCTAGCCCTCAGCCGCCCTACCATCGATAAGTTGGTCGATCTTGGCTTCGAGGCGTGCGATCTGTACCAATAAGGCGTCGTTCTGCTTGGGATCTGACCTGAGGAAGACCGTTGCGAGCGTGGCTGCGATGGCACCGAACAGAGCCACACCCATGAACATCAGGACGACGGCGACTGCCTTCCCTTCAGGAGAGACAGGGATCTTGTCCCCGTAGCCCACGCTCGTGATCGTCGTGATGGCCCACCAGAACGCATCGGGAATCGTCTTGATCGTCGAACCCGCAACATCACGTTCCACGCTCCATGCCATCAAAGCCGCAAGGCTGACGACAAACACTGTGATGAGCACGGAGAACATCGCACTGGACGGATTGAGCAAGCCCCTTTCTTCCTTCGCGGCTCTCTTCCCCATCTCCCCAACGCGAGCCAGCCTGAAGATGCGAGCAAACCTGGCGATACGCAATGCCCTCAGCCCTTGAAGGGTGGGGACGAGGACCACGGCAACGTCGATCGGGTTCTTCCAGAGGAATCTCAAGCGACGTGGAGACAGGTACAACCTGATCAGAAGCTCGACGGTGAAGATGGCCCGGATGAGCCAATCGAACGTTTCCAGGCTCGTCTTCATGGAGGCTGACAGGTCTAGGGTCCAGCCCAAGATGAGCGTGACGAGCGAAAGGATCGCGAGGCCCATCATGGGCCAAAGGGTGACCCTTTCGAACCTCGAGAGAAGCTCTTCGTTTCGGGCACTGCTCCGTACGGTTGACGCGCGCTCTGCTGTGTCGTTCACGTCGACACCTCCTCCGTAGCCAAGGTTCTGCGGAGTTCATCGGGCGCATCAACCGAGTCGTTGAGCCGCCATATTCACGATTGCTGCAACGATGTGGCTGTCGATCAGCTCAGACTGACCCTCGTGACGCGATACCGCCTAGCGATCGTGTTCTTGCTGGTGGCGGCTTCACAACTGGCTCTCTCCTTCGTGACTCCCCATCACGATTCGGCGGCGACACTGATCGGATCCGTTGTCTTCGGTCTCCTTCTGTTGGCGATGATGCTCCGCGGATCTCGCGGTGTCTTCCTTCTGCTCCTCGTCGCGGCGGTCGGTGAGGCGGCCTGGAACTTCGCGTACGCACTATTCGGCAAGACGTACGGTGCGATCTCGGTCAGTCTTGGGTTCTCGAATCTCGCGTTCGCCCTGCTTGTCTGGATGATCTGGGCGGAGACGCTACGGCTACGCGACGCGATGGCCGAGAACGCGAAGCCGGAATCTCCAACTTGAGGCCTAGGTCGCGTCGACCTGCGGAGAAAAACGTGCGACATCGGCAGGATCGCACTGTCCCGTCGACCGACTCGCGATGCGCTCCGTCTACGAGGGTGGTGCCGCAAGCCAGTAGCCGCCATCAGCGCGACAGCGTTCGGGGATCGGCTCGCCGATCAAGCTCACTGCTTGACCCACGGCGTTCCGCGACTCACCGAGAAGGCCACCCCCGAGTGCACCTCGTCGCCGGTTTGCCCGACCAGCTTCCCGTCGACGGTGATGCGTAGACGACCCGCGCCGGTCCGTTCGACGGTGGCTTCGTGCGGCCAGATCAAGAGAACATCGCCCGGCATCAGGAACACGCATCCGCCCTTCTCGGCGAGCGACCCGGAAGCCAACGCAGCGGGCCACGTGTCCTGGGACTTGGCCAACGTCGGGAAGAAGACTCCTTCAGGCGCGACGGCCTCGTGCCCGCCGCACGCGGGCAGAAGTAACGACGAGAACGCCAGTAACGACACGACAACACCGGCTCTCATACTGATGTGACGATTCTCCGGGCGGTCGAGCTCCTTGTCGAGCGACTTTCACGCCGCGAGGAGGGAGAACAACAGCCCGGCGCTGCTTTTCCTTGCCCGGTTGAGGGGCCGTATCATCCGGCGATGTCCCCGCTCGACGTGCCGGATGGCTTCTCGACGCGCCTCGCATCCCCCGCGGATGCCGATGACCTCGCCGACCTGATCAATCAGGTGAACGTGGCCGAGGTCGGGTTCCCGTGGACGAGTGCCGACGAGATCCGGGACGAGCTCACTACTCCGGGCCGCGATCCCGAGAACGACGTGCTCCTCGTCGCGGACGACGGGTTTACGGTCGGGTACCTCACGATGTCGGTCGTCCCGGAGTCCCCGACGGAGTGGCACCACCTGGCCTATGTTCGCCCCTCGGCATGGGGGCATGGGTTGAACACGTGGCTCCTGCAGGTCGGGGAAGCGCGAGCCAGGGCCGCCGTCGGTGCAGTGCCCACATCAGGAGCCGCGAGCCTGCGCGTGTCACGCTGGTCGACGAACAAGGCCGCGGGCCGTCTCTTCGAAGGGCTCGGCTACACGCGTGTCAGGACCTTCCACGAGATGCGGATCGAGCTCGCGGATCCCCCCGCGGCACCGGTCGTGCCCGATGGCATCGTGATCCGACCCTTCATCCGCGATCGCGACGCGCGCCCGGCGCACGCAACCCTGGCCGAGGCGTTCGAGGATCATTGGGGCCAGGCGTTCCCTCCGTTCGATCAATGGATCCATCGCTTCGTCGACGGCGAAGGGTCCGGCTTCGACCCGGGACTCTGGTTCGTCGCGCTCGACGGTGAGGAGATCGTCGGGGCGATCTGCTGCCGGGAACGCACACCGAGATCGCCCGACGCCGCGAGCGTCGACGTGCTCGGCGTACGGCGGCCGTGGCGCGGCAGGGGCATCGGCCGCGCTCTGTTGCTGACGGCCTTCGTCGCCGCGCATGCACGTGGAGGCGACGCGGTCGAGCTGGGCGTGGATGCGGCCAACCCGACGGGTGCGACCAAGCTGTACGAGGACGTCGGGATGCACGAGCTCCACAGCTTCGAATGGTGGGAGAAGTCGCTGCGGTGAAGCCTTGAGTTGGGGCGGCGGGACCGCGGATCTCGCGGTGCTTTCTCCTGCTTCTTGTCGGGACGATTGCAGGCACGGCGGCCGGCGGCTCAGCAGCGAGCAGGAGGCCGCGCCGTGAGATAGCGAGGGTTGGTTAGGCTCGGGTCGATGTTCTGCCTCCAGGTCGGCTCGTGACGATGATGCGCGCGGTTCGCTTGCACTCGCCAGGCGGTATCGATTCGTTGTCCGTCGACGAGGTCGAGGTTCCCGAGCCCGGTCCGGGCGAGGCGCTCGTGCGTGTGCGTGCGGCGGCCATCACCCGCGACGAGCTTGACTGGCCGGTCGACCGCCTGCCGGCGATCGTGTCGTACGAGCTCTCCGGCGTCGTCGAAGAGGTCGTCGGCGACGTTGTCGGCCTCGCCGTCGGCGACGTCGTCGGCCTCGCCGTCGGCGACGACGTGTTCGCACTGACGGGATTCGATCGCAACGGCGTTGCCGCCGAGCGAGCGGCGGTACCGGCGGCGCTCCTCGCTCCGAAGCCTTTGGGGCTGAGCCACGTCGAGAGCGCCGCGCTTCCTTTGGCCGGGCTGACCGCGTGGCAAGGCCTCCTGGTGCACGGGGAGCTGCAACCTGAGGACCGGGTCCTCATCCTCGGCGCCGCCGGCGGCGTCGGTCACCTGGCGACGCAGCTGGCGAAATGGCGAGGTGCTCACGTTATCGGCACCGCGTCGGCCGCCGCGGCCGAGTTCGCTCGCGGGTTCGGCGCTGACCAGGTCGTGGACCCGGCAGCGCCTTTCGTAGGAAGCATCGAGCCCGTCGACCTCGTCTTCGATACGGTCGGCGGTGAAGCGCTCGCCTGGTCCGCCGATGTCTTGCGTGTCGGCGGCCGGCTGGTGGCGGTCGCCGAGGAACCGCCGCCCGAGATCGCCCAGCGTGTGGACGCGACTTACTTCGTGGTCGAGCCCGATCGGCAGCAGCTGATCGAGCTCGCCAAGCTCGCCGCCGACGGGACGTTGCGTCCGGCCATCGACTCGGTGTTTCCGCTCGCGCAAGCGCGGGCCGCGTTCGGACGCGTGATGGCCTCCGGCAAACGTGGGAAGGTCGTCATCGAGGTCGACCATGCATGAGCCGCAACGCAAGGGCGAAGCATTCCGTGAGCTCCATGCCGGGGAGCCGTTCGTGATCCCGAACCCCTGGGACGCCGGTTCCGCTCGCGTCCTGGAGGCGCTCGGCTTCAAGGCGGTGGCCAGCACGAGTTCCGGGTTCGCGTTCACGCACGGTCGCCTGGACGGCAACGTCACGCTGGATCAGGTCGTGCAGCATGCCGAGGAGCTTGACCGGGCGATCGGTCTGCCCGTCTCGATCGACCTCGAGCACGGCTACGGTCGCGAACCCGAACGCGCCGCACACGCGATCGAACGTGTGGCGAAGGCCGGCGCCGTCGGTGCGTCGATCGAGGACAACGACCCGAGCCAGGGGATCTACGAGATCTCTCACGCCGTCGACCGGATCGCCGCGGCCGCCAAGACGGCGCACGCCCTCCCGTTCCCGTTCACGCTGACGGCGCGAGCCGAGAATCACATCCGCGGCAACCCCGATCTGGACGACACGATCGCGCGCCTCCAAGCGTTCGAGGCCGCCGGGGCAGACGTGCTGTTCGCGCCGGGGCTCCG
Organism: Actinomycetota bacterium; assembly: GCA_030774195.1. Taxonomy (GTDB): domain Bacteria; phylum Actinomycetota; class UBA4738; order UBA4738; family HRBIN12; genus AC-51. The sequence goes on from JALYLP010000067.1 coordinate 6,627, forward strand.
CACCGGCGAGGAGATCCGGCGGGTGTGCGAAGCGGTGTCGAAGCCGGTCAACGTGCTCGCGCTCCGGGGGATGAAGATGAGCGAGATCCTCGACGCGGGAGCGCAACGGGTGAGCGTCGGCGGCGGTCTCACGTGGATCGCGGTGAATGCGATGGCGGACGCGGCGCGAAGCATCCAGGCTGGCGACCTGTCCGTCCTGGAAGCCAGTCCACCGCTCGAGGATTGGTTCGGATGAGGCCGGGCGAAGGGATCGATCGATGCGGCTGACGAAGATGGGGCACGCGTGCGTCCGTCTTGAGAAGGACGGGGAGATCCTGGTGATCGATCCGGGGACACTCACGGAACCCGAGGCGCTGGGCGGAGCAGAAGCGGTGCTCATCACCCATGAGCATCCCGACCACGTCGACCGGGACCGCCTCAAGATCGCCGTTCAGCGAACCCCGCAGCTCGAGATCTGGACGACCCCGGCGCTTGCAGGGCAACTCGAGGGACTCGGCGCGAACGTCCACGCCGTCGGCGGGGGCGACGCGTTCGGTGCAGCCGGGTTCGACGTGGGCGTGTTCGGTGAACTCCATGCAGTGATCAACCCCGCCTGGCCGAGGGTGGCCAACGTGGGGTTCCTCATCGACGGGTACACGTTCCATCCGGGCGACGCGTACACCGTCCCGGAGGCAAGCGTGGAGACCCTCCTCCTCCCGACCAGCGCGCCGTGGCTGAAAGCTCCGGAGTTCATCGATTACGTGGCGGAACTGTCGCCGCG
>JALYLP010000068.1 GCA_030774195.1 Actinomycetota bacterium
CGGCAGCACCGGCAGCAGCAGTCGCGACGGCCACTGCAGTCGCGACCGCACCCGCCACCGTGCCGCGGCGCGATGCGCCGCTGCCCACCGGCGGGATCCCGACGCCCAAGAAGGGCGCTCAGGAGAAGCACCGGCTGCTCGCGCTCGTCCCGCCCGAGGGGATCCAGCGCGTCGAGCGTCAGCAAGGCGACCGCGTCAACGTGTGGCCGCACCTGCTCCTCGAAGAGTTCATCGCGATGCTCATCCTCTTCGCAGGCCTCCTCGTCTTCTCGACGTTCCTGAACGCACCGTTGCGGGAGGTCGCGAACCCGAACCTCACCCCGAACCCCTCGAAGGCGCCGTGGTACTTCCTCGGACTGCAGGAGCTGCTGCGCTACTTCCACCCGATGGTCGCCGGCATCTCGATCCCGACGTTCATCCTCGTCGGGCTCGCAGCCGTCCCATTCGTCGATCGGAACCCATCCATCCTGCCCGGCGACCGCAAGATCGCGATCACCCTGTTCACGGTCATGTTCATGTTCGGCGCGGTCCTCACGATCATCGGATCGTTCTTCCGAGGTGAGGGCTACAACTGGATCTGGCCGTGGGCGCAGGGGGTGTTCTTCGAGCTGTGACCGCGCTCGGACTGTCCACCGCGACCGTCGCCGTCATCCTCGTTCTGGTCGGCATCATCCTGTTCGCCCTGTTCTTCAGCCTGTCGTTGCTCCGCGCGAACCGGCAGGCGGGTCGGCAGGCCGAACCGGCGGAGAAACCCGTCCCCGTCGTGTCGCGCCGTGAATTCCAGCGACGCGCCCTGATCTCCTCGGTACTGCTGTTCTCCGCCGAGTTCGGGCTGGGAACGGTCGCCTTCCTGTGGCCGAACCTGCGCGGTGGGTTCGGGTCGAAGATCAACGCGGGCTCGGTCAACGACATCAAGTCGTTCATCGAGGGCAACAAGCAGCCGTACTACGTCGGGCAGGGTCGCTTCTACGTCGTCGAGTGGAACGGCACCCCGGGATCCGGCCAGGCGAACTATCCGTCGCTCCAGGTGACCGCGCAGGGGATCATGCCGCTCTACCAGCGCTGCGTGCACCTCGGGTGCCGAGTGCCGTTCTGCCAGCAGTCCCAATGGTTCGAATGCCCGTGTCACGGCTCGAAGTACAACGACGCCGGTGAGTACCAGCTGGGCCCCGCACCACGCGGGATGGACCGCTTCGCGCTCACGATCGAGGGCGATCAGGTGATGGTCGACACGTCCGGGGTCATCCTCGGGCCACCGCGCGGAACGAACACGATCAACGAGCCCGCGCAAGGCCCCTTCTGCGTCGCGCCGGGCTGAGGGGCGAACGATGCTGGCCGATACGAACACCACCGGGATCATCCTGGTGGCGCTCGGCGCACTCGCGATCGCGCTGTCGATCGTCGCGTTCGTCCTTCGCAACCGGGCCCGCGGCAAGAAGGCCGAGGTTCCGAACGCGCTCCGTCCCGGGCCCGCCGACGCGGCCCTCGAGACGCCGTTGCTCAACCGCCTGCAGGGCTGGGGCGTGGTGCTGATGACGTTCTTCGTGATCTGGTTCCCGTTGCAGTGGCTCTTCGAGCCATCGCGGAACCTCAGTCAGGAGAACGAGCTCCGGACGCTCGCCGTTGAACGCGGCGCCCAGGCGGTGCTGCCGTACTCCGCCGACAACCAGCTCGGCGTCGGCTGCACCCGCTGCCACGGCAACGAGCTGAAGGGCGGTGTGGTCCCGTACACCGACCCGACGACCGGTGCTCCCGGCTACGGGTACCCGCCGAACCTGACCACGATCTGCGCGGGCATCCTCGATCCGACGGGAGCTCATCCGACCATCGTCAGCGTGAACGACATCTACCAGGTGATCCAGCAGGGACGGGCCGACATGCCGTCGTGGAGCATCCGGTTCGCCGGCGCTCTCGACGACCAGCAGATCAACGACATCGTCACCTATCTGATCGACATCAGCTCGCAGGTGGTGCCCGACGACATCAACATCTGTACGAACGCCGACGCGCAGGCGAAGGCCCTCCAGAAGGCGAAGGACGAGAACTTGGATACGGCGCTCCCCTGATGCTGGCCGACACCTGTCTCGGGTTCAACGTCGCGTGCGGCACCCTGTTCAAGGGCGGCGGCGTCGTGCTGGCCGGCTTCATCCTGTTCATCGGCAGCGTGTACGTCCTGCTCGCCGCGGTGTTCGGACGGTGGATGGGGTATCTCGTCCTGATGATCGCCTTCTCCGGATGGATGATCATCCAATCGTCCGTCTGGATGTTCGGGTTCTGGTCGCAGGGCCCGGACACCAAGACCAACCTCGGTCCACGAGGGTCCGAGCCCGCGTGGCAGGTGATCGACGCAGGTCTCACCCCGGCGGGCCCCTATCCGGAGTTCTCGCAGTATCCGAACCCGCCAACGTGGAACGCGCCGAACGCCGTCACCCAGGCGGCCGACATCCAATCGGTCCAAGGCGCCGCGACCACCTTCCTCGCCAATCAGGCGAACGCCACTCTGGGTCGAGACCCGACGTCGCTGGATGCGATCCAGACGACACAGTTCGCGGTCGATTCGCTCGCGTTCGCGAAGGCTGCGACCGGCACGCCGATCGCCGTCGCGCGAGCGCACTTCATCGGAGGTGGCCCCGAGACGGTGCTCTCGATGAAGTACAACACCGGAAGCGTCCCCCGGTACTCACTGATGTTCCTCGTCGGCTCCATCCTGCTGTTCGCGATCCATCTACCGCTGCTCGATCGGGCGGAGCGTTCCCGGAAGGCGTTCCTCACCGGAGGGAGCGCTCCTCCCTGGTACGGGCCGGCGTAAGGGAGGAGGAAGGAACGATGCTCGCGATCCCGACGCCCCTCCTGGATCAAGGCGCCATCCAGTTCATGATCCTCGTGGTCATGCTGGTGATCGTCGCGGTCGTGATCTGGATCACGATCCCGCGATAGCGCCGCCCTGCTTGCCGACCGATCCCTTGAGCTCGCGGAGCGCGTCGCGCTGCTCGTAGTAGGACAGGATCTGCAGCTCGATCGCCAGATCAACCTTCCGGATCGTCACGCCTTCGGGGACCGTGAGCATCGCCGGCGCGAAGTTCAAGATCGAACGGATCCCCGCCTGCACCATGCGGTCCGCGACGTCCTGCGCGTCCGTCGCGGGGGTCGCGATCACGCCGATCGCTACTCGCTCGGCGCGAACGAGCTTCGGCAGATCGTCGAGGTGCCGCACCTCGATGTCGTCGAGGCGGCTGCCGACCTTCGCGGGATCCACGTCGATCAACGCCGCGACGCGGAACCCACGCTCGGCGAACCCCTTGTAGCGCGCGAGCGCCTGGCCCAGGTTGCCGACACCGGCGATCAGGATGGACCAGTGCTGCGTCAGTCCGAGGGCCCGGCGGATCTCCTGGATCAGATGGGCCACGTCGTAACCGATCCCGCGTGTGCCGTAGGACCCGAGGTGGGACAGGTCCTTGCGGACGTTGGCGCTGGAGACCCCGGCTGCATCGGCCAGGACGTCCGACGACACCGTCGCCTCACCCTGATCTGCCAGCTCCACGAGCACCCGCAGGTAGAGCGGGAGGCGGGACACGGTGGCGTCGGGGACGGGCCGGGTGGTCACCGGGAACCGCCTCGCTCGGCCATGCGCCTAGCGTATCCGGACGAGTCCCTCCAGCTCGTGCTCGTCGACGGCGATCTCGAAGCGCTCCTCGCCATCCACGGTCACGATGGGGATCCTGATCCCGTAGTCGCGCACCAGATCGTCATCCGTGTCGATGTCGACCTCGTCGTACGCAAACGGTTCGCGCGCGCGGACGGACAGGATCGCGCTCCGGGCTTCGTCGCACAGGTGACAACCCCGGCGCGTGTAGAGGACGACGCTTCGCATCGGCTGGGAGGATACGGTCCGTGCGCGACGGCGACCGCGAGGATCTGGAGCTTCACCGGCGACTTTCCTCGGGCGACCGTGGCGCGTTCGATGAGCTCTATCGCCGGTACGCCGGGTCCGCATACGGGCTCGCCTACCGCGTGACGGTACAGCAGATCCTGGCTCAGGACGTTGTCCACGATGCCTTCATGGCGCTCTGGCGAGCGCCCGAGGCCTACGACCCAGCGCGAGGACCCTTCCGAACGTTCTTCTTGGCGCTCGTGCACCATCGGGCGGTCGATCTGGTCAGACGAGAGTCCCGGCTGCGGGCGAGGTCCGAGCGCGCGGCGAACCTCGAACCCCTGGTCGGCGAAGACCCTGCGGAAGCCATCGCCGAGGAGTCCTACCTGGGCGTGCGCCGGAAAGAGGTCCGAGAGGCTCTCGCCGGCCTCCCTCCCGAACAGCGGCAGGTGCTTGAGATGGCGTACTTCGGTGGGAAGACCCAGGTGGAGATCGCGGAGGAGCTGGGGATCCCACTCGGGACCGTGAAGACCAGGACGTTCGCGGCGATGCGGAAGCTTCGCGCGTCATTGGAGGAGGCAGGGTGATCGACCGCCACGTCGAAGCGCAGCTCCTGGCCGGTTACGTGCTCCAGAGCCTTTCGGGCGAGGACGCCGCCGAGGCCGACCGGCTCCTTGCCGAACACGTTCCCGGCTGCTCGGAGTGCCGCCTGATGCTCGACGCGTTCCAGGGCGTCGCCGGCGAGCTCGCGTTGGATGCCGAACCGGTCACGCCTCCCGACCAGCTCCTTCCCCGGATCCACCGCGAGATGGAGACGCAGAGTCGGTCGGGCGCACGTTGGACCCCCGGGCGGCTCGTCGCGGCGGCGGCAAGCGTCGTGCTCGTGGTCGGGGTCGGCGGGCTGGTACTCACCCAACTCGGGGATCGGAAGACGGCGCAGGTCTCGGCAGCCGACGTCCAGGAGCTCGCCGATTTCGCCATCCACCACAAGACCCAGGCGCAGACCCTGGGCGGGAACGCGCAAGAGATCTCCGCACGCGGGGTCCAGGAGCTATACGTCTACGGCAGGGGCGTTCCGGTTCCCGCGCCCGGCTTCGTGTACCGGCTCTGGGCCGTGTCGGCGAAGGATGCCACGCACCTCCGTGACTTCCTCCCCTACCCGGATGGGACCGTGCTCGTCCGCCTCGCGGTCGACCCGTCGACCTTCGATCACCTGCTGGTCACCGTGGAGCCCGCGGACTCGCAGCCATCGGAGCCGGGCGAGCCCGCCTGGCCGGAAGCCGGCTGAGGCACCGGCTCAGAGCGCCGACGCGGCTCGGGCGGCTATCGCCAGGCCGGCGACCACGATCGCGACCGCCGAGATGAGCGGGAGTGCGAGGGCGACGCGATCGGACGCCCTGAGGGCGATCGCGTCGCGCGCGCGGAGTGCGCCGACCCCGACCCCGAGCAGCGCGCAGGCCAACCCGGCGCTGAACGCCGCGACCAGCGCCAGCCCGTAGACGACCCGGTGCGCCTGGATCGCGGCCAGCATCGCCAGCAGCGCGCTCGGTGCCGGGAGGATGCCGCCGGCGAAGGCGAGCGTGAGGATGCCCTTCCTCGACAATCGACCGTCCGGCTGCATCACGAGGACGTGACGGTCGTGTTGGTGACCGTGTGCGTGATCGTGTCCGTGCGCGTGGCGGCGTCGGTGACGCCAGACGCTCGATCGACTCCACAGCAGGTACCCGCCGAGCGCGACCGCGGCGACGCCGGAGAGGGTGCCGAGCCACGGGTAGAGCACCTCGGGACGGAAGGTCTGCTGGAGACCTTCGACGGCGAGACCGAGCGCGATCACCGACGCCGAATGCATCGAAGCGACCGCCGTCGCGACCGCGAGCGCCTGGCGAGGTCGCGCGCCCGCCCCCACCATCGCGCCGGCCATCAGCGTCTTGCCGTGGCCAGGGAGCAGCGCATGCCATGCGCCGAAACCGAACGCGAGGACCAGCCCGAGCAGGACGAGCGGGAGCCCGCGGTTCGTGAGGACACCGGCGAAGCCGGCGGCCTC
>JALYLP010000069.1 GCA_030774195.1 Actinomycetota bacterium
GCTCGCCTGGTACAGCCCCTTGATCGGCGTGCGGTAGTCCGCGTAGCCGGGCGCCGGCCGCATGTGGAACAGCTGATCCGCGGAGAGCTCTCCGTGGAAGATGTTCCCGCCGATCAGCCCGAGATCCTGCTCCATGTCGTACGGCCCGATCACCTGGTAGTCGATGATCGAGTCCTTGAAGTTCGGCGCCAACTCGTCGTAGAGGTCGAAGATCCGCTTCGCGTACGCGCCCAGCTCGTCTCGATGGGGCTCCTTCACCCAGTCGTCCGGAACCCACTGCGTGAACATCGAGAACACGTGCGTCCCCTCGGGCGCGAGCTTCTTGTCCATGGTCGTCGGGATCGTCCCGTCCACGAACGGCGCCACCGACGGCTTGCGCAACAGGTGCGCGTCCTGGAACGCTTGCTCGGCGTAGTCCGACGAGAAACACAGCTCGACCGAACCGGTGTGGAGATCCTGGAGCTCCTTCCCCGGTTGGGCCGTGAAGTCGGGCAGCTCGCTGATCGCCACGTTGATCTTGACGACGCCGCTCCGCGATTTCCAGCGCTCGATGTCCCACACGAAATCGGGAGGCAGTTCGTGCCGGTCGATCAGATCGAGGAACGCGATCTGCGGGTGGATGCAGCTGACCACGACCGGCGCGCGGAGCTCCTGGCCGTCATCGAGGACGACACCGACGGCGCGACCGTTGCGGACCACGATCTTCTTGACGCGGGCCCCCGTGCGGATCTCGCAGCCGAACGCCTCGGCGGCCGTGCGGATCGAGCTGCTGACGCCGCCCATCCCGCCTTGCTGGAACCCCCACGAACCGAGATGCCCGTCGCCGACGTCGCCGATCGAGTGATGCAGCATCACGTATGCGGTGCCCGGCTCGTCGGGCCCTGCCCACGTCCCGATCACGCCGTTCACCGTGAGCATGCCTTTGACCGCATCGGATTCGAACCAGTCGTTGAGCAGGTCGCTGACGCTCATCGTGAACAGCCGCGTGACGTCGCCGACGCCCCGCTCGCCGAGCTTGCGCATCTTCCACGCGGTCTGGACAGTCGACAGCAGGTCCGTCGGATGCATCGACCCGACGCGCGGTGGAACGCGCAGCATCAACGGGCCGAGCACGTCGGCCACGCCTTTGAGCCACGCCTCCCACTTCGGCATGGTGTCTGCGTCCTTCTTCGAGAACTCGGCGATCGAGTCGTAGGACTTCTGCGAATCGTCCGGGTAGACGGTGACCGCGCGACCGTCCGGGTAGGCCTGGAAGTAGGGACCGAACGGGGTCACGTCGTAGCCGAACTCCTTCAGCCGGAGCTCGCGGATGATCGTGGGGGGCATCAACGACATGACGTAGGAGTACGTGGTGACGTTGATCTCGGGGTGATCGGCGAACGGGGCGCTCGTGTCCGCGGCGCCGCCGGTCTTGTTCCGTGCTTCAAGGACGACCGTACGCAGACCGTCGCGGGCGAAGTACGCGCCGCTCACGAGTCCGTTGTGGCCGCCCCCGATGATGATCGCGTCGTAGCGGTTGGCTGCCATCGCGCGCGCCCGTTCCCTCCTCCCGGCGGTCGCCGGGACCTGCGTATCATGCCTCTCGTTTGAACCGTCAGTCAACCTGATCGTCGGGCCCTGCGGGATTGACGCCGCAGGTCAGGAGCCTACACTGGGTTGAACCGCTACTCAGGAACACCGGCGCTCCGCCGCCGTCTCTGTTCCTCGTTCAAGGGGAGATACGATGAGCACGAGGGCCCGGACGAAGCCGCAGCGGGACCGCCACCAGGAGATCGTGGAGGCGGCCGCGCAGGTCATCACCGACCGGGGTCTCGCCGAGACGCGGATCCAGGACATCGCGGATCGCTGTGGCGTCTCGCCGGGCCTGATCCTGTACTACTTCGGATCGAAGGATCGGCTCCTCGTCGAGGCGCTCACCTACGCCAACGACCAGTCGTACCTCCGCACGTCGCGGGAGCTCCGGAAGCTGCCCGCGGCCAGCGAGCGGATGGATCGCCTGATCGAGCTCTCCGTGCCCGGGCTGCTCCCCGAGTACTCCCTCCTGGACGAATGGGCCCTCTGGCTCGAGATCTGGGTCCGCGCCCTGCGTGATCCCCAGATGGCGAAGGAGCGCGAGAACCTGGATCGTCGGTGGGTCCAATCGATCTCAGAGGTGATCCGGTACGGCCGGCAGACCGGCGAGTTCCCCAGCGACGCGACCGATGCCGACGACATCGCGATGGAGTTCGGCGCCATGGTCGACGGACTCGCGATCCAGGTCCTGCTGAACGACACGGTCATGACACCCTCGCGGATGCACGACATCTGCTTGGACGTCGCCCGCCGGCTGATCGGCTACGACGGAACCACCTGAGGGTTCTCCACACCTTCTCGCCCGGCTCCCCGCAGATCCTCAGGTCCCGGCTGTCTGCTGGCCGCAGACGAGGGAAGGAGGTGATCGGGATGATCAAGCAACTCCGAAGAGGCGCCGTCGCCACGGTCGTGGCCTCGGGCCTGATCGTCGGCGGCCTGGGCGTCACGCACGCGTTCGCCGCCACCGGCTCGGCGTCGCCCAGCGCGAAGACGAGCGCGTCATCGAGCGGCGGAACCTCGAGCGGGAGTTCGAGCTCCTCGACGAACGACACCTGCCCGCACAGCGGATCGAGCACCAGCTCGAGCAGCGCGTGACGTTGGGTGGGGCGGGAACCCCGCGATCCGCTTGGGCTCGAACCCGAGCACGCATACGACCTGGCGACCGAGCATGTCTTCCTTCGCGTAGTGCGTCAGCTGCGCGCTCAATCGCTTCGTCCCGATCTCCGGCCCGAGATCGATCGTGAGCTTGTAGGCGGGGACACGGGCCTGCGGGAAGTCCTCGACCTCGGTGATCAACCCGATGGTGATCCGGAGCCGCTCGAACTCCTCCCACGTTGCGCTCATCGTCGATACACCACGTCACCGCCCACGATCGTCGCGTCTACCGACGTCTCCAGGAGCGCCGCGGGCTCGTCCGCGAAGACGTCGCGCGACAGGACGACCAGATCGGCGAGCTTCCCGGCCTCGATCGAGCCTCGGTCGTCCTCCGCGAAGTTCGCGTACGCCGAGCCCAAAGTGGCGGCGCGGATGGCGGCCGGCAGGTCGATCGTCTCCTCCGGGATCCACGCATCGGATCCGTCGAGGTTGGCTCGCGTGCGGGCGGTGAAGAGCCACACGAGCGGGTCCATCTCGGCGACGTTCCAATCCGAGGAGAACGCGAGCGTCGCACGGTGCTCGATGAGCGAGCGGAACGGCCAGGCGTACCGCCATCGGGCCGGGCCGACGTTCGCGCGCCAGTCCTCGACGATCTGGGGCGCGCAGTGGCGCGGCTGCATGCACGCGACCACGCCGAGCTCCGCGAAACGCGGAAGATCGTCGGGATGCACGCACTCGACGTGCACGATCTGATGGCGGGCATCACGCGGGCCGTTGACCCGGCGCGCGTGCTCCACCGCATCGAGCGCCGTCCGGATCCCACGATCACCGGTACCGTGCGTGAAGGTCTGGAAGCCTCGACGTTCGAGCCCGGCGATCAGCTCGGCGAACACGTCCGGCGGATAGAAGGTGTCGCCGGAGGTGTCCGGCCGGTTCGCGTATGGCTCCAGCATGGCCGCCGT
>JALYLP010000070.1 GCA_030774195.1 Actinomycetota bacterium
CTCCTCGGCCGGATAGCGAACACGGCGGTCACGTTCGGCGACCTCGATCGTGCGATCGCGTACGTGGAGCGAGCACTCCCGCTCCTCGAGCGGCTCGACATGCACGAGGACCTCGAGGACGCGATGACCACGAAGGCGTACTGGATGATGACCTCGGGCCGGCATCGTGAAGCGAAGATGCTCTTCGACGGCGCGCTCGACCTCGCGGACGAGGCGGGGAACCAGACGGCGCGCGCGGATGCGCTGCTGATGCTCGGCATCGTCGTCCTCGAGGACGATCCGAGGATGTCGCTCCAGCGCTCGCTGGAAGGGGTCGAGGCTGCTCGACGCGCGGGCGTGCGGGGACTCGAAGCGGGATCGATGGGGAACGCGGCCGAGGCCGCAACCGACCTCGGTGAATGGGCGATCGCCGACGAGCTCCTGTCGGACCTGGCCGGCCGCCTCGATCTTCCCCCGAGGAGCCACCAGGCCCTCGCGCTGAACCAGGCCCTTCTGGCCGCCTACAGAGGACGATCGGCGGATGCGGCGGCACTCCTCGCGGAGCAGGCATCCGAGCTGGAGACGACGGACTTCCTGATGGCGCGCACATGGTTCCTCCGGGCGCGCGCATCGGCGGAGCTCATGGCGGGCGACCTCGACGCCGCGTACACGACCGGCATGGAAGCGGTGCAGACGGAACCTTCCGGCGGGAACGCCCCGACCTCGGTGTGGTGCGCCGCGCGCGCCGCTCTGTGGCTTCGCGACACGGAGCGCGCCCGCACGGCGCGTACGGCGATGGACGAGCTGCGCGGACGCTGGATCGAGAACTGCCGGCGCGCCGTGGATGCGGGCATCGCCGCGCTCGAGGGCCATCTGGACGACGCGCTCGCCGGATACCAACGGACGTTCGAGACGTGGGAGGCGATGGATCTTCCGTTCGATCGAGCCGCGTGCGTGATCGACGCCGCAACGCTCCTGCCGGCGGAGGCCCTGCCCCGCGAGACGATCGATGGGGCACACGCGTACCTTCAGCAGCTCGGGGCCACACCGTTGCTCGAACGCCTCGTCGCCGCGACAAGGCTCGTTACGATGGAGGTCGGTCTGGAACAGTGACGGAGCAGCGTCGCCGTTCGAGCCCGCGCACAGCATGAAGCTGACGATGCTCGGCGGGGGGGTCCGGGTCCCGTTCGTCCTGCATGGTCTCGCGGAACGGCAGCACGACCTCGGCCTCACCGAAGTCGTGCTTCACGACACCGACCACGATCGCCTCGAGGTGATGGCGGCCCTCGGTGCGTTCCTGTGCAGGGGCTGGGGCGCGACGTTCACCGTTCGCGGCGAACACGACGCCCGCGTCGCCCTCGGCGGCGCGCGCTTCGTGTTCGCTGCGATCCGGCCGGGCCAGGAACGCGCACGCACGTTCGACGAGGAGCTCCCGCTGAAGCACGGCGTCCTCGGGCAGGAGACCACCGGGCCCGGCGGGTTCGCGATGGCGATGCGCACGATCCCCGCCATGCTCGAGCACGCGCGCACGATCGAGGAGGTCGCTCCGGACGCCCTGGTCGTGAACTTCACGAACCCGGTCGGGATCGTCACGCAAGCCCTCCACGACCACAGCAGCGTCCGTGCCGTCGGCGTCTGTGACGGGCCGGTCTCGATGAAGCGGAGCGTGGCGAACTTCCTCGGCGTGCCGGGCGACGAGGTGCACGCGGACTACTTCGGTCTGAACCATTGCGGATGGATCCACCGGGTCCTCGTCGACGGAAGGGACCGGATCCCCGAGCTGCTCGATCGCTACGACGAGCTCCGCGGCCTCGAACACCAATGGCGCCTGTTCGATGCCGAGCTCGTCAGGAGCATCGGCATGCTCCCGATGGAGTACCTCTACTTCTACTACTACCGCGAAGAGGCCGTGGAGAACATCCTGCGGTCAGGCGGCACACGAGCCGCACAGATCGCGGCGATCAACGACGCGCTCTGGCCCATGCTGCGCGCGCGCGTCGACGCCGACGATCCGGCGGGCGCGGCGGGCGCGTGGACCGAGGCGATGGAGACGCGCGAGGAGACCTACTTCGCGCGCGAGCGCGGCGAGGCGCTCGTCGTGCCGGCGTCGCCGGGGGTCGACGACGCCCTCTTCGAGGGCGAGGGGTACGCGGGGGTTGCGACCGCGGTGATGATCGCGGCGACCCAGCGGCGGAAGGTGCCGCTGATCCTGAACGTCCCGAACCGCGGCGCGATCCACGGCCTGCGGGACGACGACGTCGTCGAGGTCACGTGCATGATGGACGAGCACGGCGCCCATCCGCTCGCGCAGGGACGGATCCCCGAGGCGGCACGGGCGCTGCTCGCGCAGGTCAAGCTGTACGAACGACTGACGGTGCGAGCCGCCGTGGAAGGTTCGTACGACACCGCCCTCGAGGCGCTTCTCGCCCACCCGCTGGTGGGATCGTACCCGCTCGCGCGCTCGATCCTTGACGACTACCTCGCTGCGCACACCGCGTACCTGTCGCTCGTCTGAGCGCGACCCTCGGCTCGGGGGGGCCTCCGGCGCGGACCGCTCTACGAGCTCGGCCGTTGCGCCATGATCGATCGGCCCCGGAACACTGCCCCCTCGGCGACGACGAGTGCCGTGCACGTGATATCGCCCTGCAGCCGAGCACCCGGGCCTAACTCGACCTTCTGCTCCGCCACGACGTTCCCCTCCACGGCCCCCTGCACGGAGACGCTCCTGGCTCGGACGTCGCCTTTGACCTGGCTCTGCGCGGGGAGCTCGACCGAGCCCGGGGCCGTGAGGTTGCCATTCACCCGGCCGGCGAGGTTGATGCTGCCGGCCTTGATGTCGGCCTCGACCTCGCTGTCCGGGGCGACGGTCACCTGGCCTTCGACCGAGATCTCGCCCGTGACGCGACCGGCGATCCAGAGGGACCCGGTCGACACCAGGCTCCCCTCCACGTGGGCGCCCCGGCCCACGACCGAGACGTCCCGTTCATCTCGTTCGCTCATGCCCTGAATCTACGGCACCACCGGACGGTGAGAGCATCGACCCATGCGGGTGTTGGTGGCGTCGCGGGAAGGGCTCCACCCGTTCGATGAGCGGGGAGCGGCGGGACCCGTGCAGCTCGAGGGTCGTGTGGTGACCTCCCTCGCGCCGCACGGGCGGGAGCTGTGGGCCGCCGTGGACGGCTCTCAGCTCTGGCACGCGAGCGATAAGGAGTGGAACCACGTCGCCGATCTCCCCGGTCTCCGGATCGCTTCCATCGCGACCACGGATGCCGACGTGTTCGTGGGTTCGTCTGAGGCTCGCCTGTTCCGCGTCGTCGGCGACCGCCTGGAGACGGTGGCCGCGTTCGACCGGGCGGACGGTCGTTCCTCCTGGTACACGCCGTGGGGCGGGCCACCGGAGACACGCTCGCTCTCGGAATGGGATGACGACCTGTACGTCAACGTGCACGTGGGCGGGATCCAGCGGACCGACGATCGAGGCGAGCACTGGACGCCGACGATCAACATCGACGCGGACGTCCACCAGGTCGCGACCGCGGAGGGTCTGGTGCTCGCCGCGTGCGCGGGCGGGCTCGCCGTCAGCGACGATCGCGGCACGACGTGGACGCTCCGGGCCGACGGACTGGAGGCTCCGTACGCACGGGCGGTCACCGTCTGCGGCGACGTCGTCCTCGTGTCCGCGTCGAGGGGACCTCGCGGAGGGAGGAGCGCCGTCTACCGAGGGACCGTCGCGAGCGGAGGGTTCGAGCGCTGTCGCGACGGTCTGCCCGAGTGGTTCGACGACAACATCGACAGCTCATGCCTCGATGCGCTCCCCGACGGCTCGTTCGCCGCGTTCGGAACGTCCAACGGGCAGCTGTTCGGCTCCAGCGACGCCGGGTCGTCGTGGACCGAGCTCGCGTCGGGGCTCCCAGTCGTCCGCCGCGTCCTCGTCCTGCCCTGACCGGCGCGCCGACGGCTCCATGGCTACTGGGCGAGCACGGGCCGTCCCGGTTGAGTGCCCGTCCGTCCGGCCCTACCCTGGCCCGCATGGTCTGTCCCACCTGCGGCCACGAGAACCCGGAAGGGCAGCGGTTCTGTGGCGACTGCGGGAGCCGTCTCGAAGTCGAGACGGCGGCCGGCGCAGAGGTCCGCAAGACCGTCACGATCGTGTTCAACGATGTGACGGGGTCCACGGCGCTCGGGGAACGACTCGATCCGGAAACGCTCCGCCGCGTGATGGGTCGCTACTTCGACGTGATGCGCGGCGTCTTGGAACGCCACGGGGGCACCGTGGAGAAGTTCATCGGGGACGCGGTGATGGCGGTGTTCGGAGTTCCGGTCGTGCACGAGGATGACGCGCTCCGCGCCACCCGCGCGGCCGCGGAGATGCGCGAGGCCCTCGAGGACCTCAACAAGCAGCTCGAACGCGACCACGACGTGACGATCACGAACCGCACGGGAGTCAACAGCGGCGAAGTGGTCGCAGGGACGGGAGCCCAGACGATCGCGACCGGCGACGCGGTGAACACGGCGGCGCGGCTCGAGCAAGGTGCGGTTCCCGGCGAGATCCTGCTCGGCGAGTCGACCTACCGGCTCGTGCGGGATGCCGTCGTCGCGGAGAGCGTCCCGCCGCTCGACGCCAAGGGCAAGGCCGAGCCGGTGAAGGCGTGGCGTCTGGTCTCGGTCCACCCGAGCGCCGAGGGGATCGCACGGCGTCGCGACATCCCGATCGTCGGACGCCGGCGAGAGCTCAGGCTGCTGACCGAAGCGTTCGACCGAGCGATCGCCGACCGCGCCTGCGTGCTCTTCACGATCCTCGGCACGCCGGGGGTCGGGAAGTCCCGGCTCGTGGAGGAGTTCCTCTCGAGCGTCGAGACGCGGGTGCTTCGCGGTCGGTGCCTGCCGTACGGCGACGGGATCACGTACTGGCCACTCGTCGAGATGCTCACGCGCGAGGCCGAACTCTCCGATGTCGACGCCGCCGATGAGATCCGCGTCAAGCTGCGACGGCTCGCGGGCGACGACGGCGAGGGCGAGCTCGTCGCTGAACGACTGGCGCAACTCCTCGGTGTGGCCGGCGCGACGGCCGCGCCCGAGGAGACCTTCTGGGCCGTGCGTCGGCTGTTCGAGTCGCTCGCGCGCACGCAGCCGCTCGTGGTGGATCTGGACGACATCCAGTGGGCCGAGACGACCTTCGTCGACCTGATCGAGCACGTCGCGGACTGGACGCGCGATGCGCCCGTCCTCCTGTTGTGCAGTGCCCGCCCGGACCTCCTCGACATGCGTCCCGCGTGGGGTGGAGGTAAGCGGAACGCCACGTCGATCGAGCTCGAGCCGCTCTCGACCGACGAGACCGAGCGGTTCGTCGAGGAGCTGCTCGCCGGCGTCCCCAAGGCAGTCGCCGACCGGATCGCGGCGGTCGCCGAGGGGATCCCGCTGTTCGTCGAGCACCTCGTGGCGATGCTCGTCGAAGACGGAACGCTCGTCCGTGAAGGGGAAGGCTGGGTCGTGCAGGGCGATCTGGCATCGCTCGCCGTGCCGCCCACTGTGACCGCGCTGATCGAGGCGCGCCTCGAGCGGCTCCCCGCGGACGAGCTGGCCGTGCTCGAGTATGCGTCGGTCGAGGGCAAGGGGTTCCACCGTGGCGCGGTTCTCGCGCTCTCACCGGAGCGCGACCGTCCGAACATCTCCGAGCGGCTCACCGCGCTCGTGCACCGCGACCTGATCCGGCCGGGTGAGTCGTTGTTCGCCGGCGAGGATGGCTTCTCGTTCCGACACCTGCTGATCCGCGACGCGGCATATGCGCGGATCTCGAAGGACGCGCGCGCCGACCTGCACGTCCGGTACGCCGCGTGGCTCGAGGCGACCGCCGGAGGTCGTGAGGGCGAGTTCGACGAGATCGTCGGCTACCACTTCGAACAGGCATCGCATCTTTGGTCGGAGCTCTCCCCGGGCGACGAGCGAGCCCAGGCGTCCGGCGAGCGAGCGGCGGCCCGGCTGGGAGCCGCGGGCAGCCGGGCGTTCGATCGCGGGGACCTGCGCGCTGCGGCAACGCTCCTCGGGCGTGCCGACGCCCTCCTCGCGCCATCGGCGACCGACCGGGTCTCGATCCTGCTCGATCTCGGGGTCGTTCACGAACGCGAAGGGCGGTTCGATGA
>JALYLP010000071.1 GCA_030774195.1 Actinomycetota bacterium
CCATCACACCATCATGCCGCTTCGGCGGGCTATCCCTTCGGGACCTCTTTGGCGGGATCCCAGAAGGGAAGGGGGACGACCTCCGCGTCGAGGGGGCCGTCGGGCGACATCGCGAGCACCTCCGTCCCGTCTGCCGCCAGCTCCACGGGCAGCCACGCGTACCCCATGTTGAACCGCAGGCGCGGTGAGTATGCCGCGCTCGTCAGGCGGCCCACCTCGCGACCCGCCGACTGGACCGGCCAGAAGTCCTCCAACCACATCGTCAGAGGCTCACCACCTAGCCGGACCCCGACGAGCTTTTTGCGTACGCCGTCGGCCGCGATCCGCTCGAGCGCCGCTCGCGCGATAACGGGGCGGTCGTCGGCGAGCTCCACGAGCCGTTCCAACCCGGTGACCTCATAGGGGTTGTTCGTCACGTCCAAGTCGTTGCCGTAGTTGAAGATCCCGGCTTCCATGCGCCGTTGGTCGCTGGGCGCGATCGCGCGGATCCGGAACTCCTCGCCGGCGCTCATCACGCGGTCCCAGAGCTCCACGCCGCGCGCTGCGTCGCGGAGGTAGAGCTCGTAGCCGACCTCACCCGTCCACCCGGTCCGCGACACGACGAGCGGGATCCCGTCCAGCTCGGCCTCCGCGCAGCGGTAGTACGGCAGATCGGCGATCGCATCGCCGAAGAGCTTGCGGATCAGCGGCTTCGACTTCGGACCCTGGACCTGGAGCGGGGACACGTCGGGCTCGCGGATCTGCACGTCCAGGCCGGCGAACGCCTGAACGCCGAGCGCGTACAGCAATGCATCGGAGTCCGCGAGCGAGAGCCAGAACCGGTCCTGCCCGAGCCGGAGCAGGATCGGATCGTTGACGATCCCGCCGTCGGGGGCGCAGAGCACGACGTACTTACACTGCCCGACCTCGCATGACGACAGGTCGCGCGGTGTGAGGAGCTGGGTGAACCGGGCGGCGTCCGGCCCGGTGATCTCGACCTGCCGTTCCACGGCGACGTCCCAGAGCGTCACGTGTTCGAGCAGATGCCAGTACTCGGCGACGTCGTCGTCGTACAGGGTCGGGATCAGCATGTGGTTGTAGAGATCCCAGCTCGTACACCCGGCCTCGATGGTGCGAGCGAAATACGGCGACTTCTTGTACCAGCTCGCGAAGTAGAACGTGAAGCCGTCGTTCCCCCGTGATCGCGGCTCGGTCACGGTCGTCGCCAACCGGCCCGTCGACGAGCGGTCTTCTTGTCCCTCACGACCTCCCGGACGCAGTTGTACGCGGGGATCCCGGACACGCCACCGCCGCCGTGGGTGGCGCTCGAGCATTGGTACAGGCCCCGGATCGGCGTGCGGTAATCCGCGTATCCAGGCGCGGGCCGCATGTGGAACAGCTGCTCGGCCGAGAGCTCCCCGTGGAAGATGTTGCCCCCGATCAGCCCCCACTCGTGTTCCATCTCATAGGGCCCGATCACCTGCATGTGCAGGACCGAGTCCTTGAACCCCGGTGCGAGCTCGTCGTACCCATCGATCACCCGGTGCGCGTACGCATCCAACTCGCGCGGATGAGGCTCGTCAGCGTATCCGGCCGGGCACCACTGGGTGAACAGGCTGACCACGTGCTTGCCTTCGGGCGCCATCGTCGGGTCGTGGAACGTCGGCATCACGCCGTCGCTGAACGGCGCGGTCGCCGGTACCCCCGCCCGCGCCTCCTCGAACGCCTTCTCCAGGTACTCCACGGAGTGGGCGAGCTCGAAGCCCCCGGTCAGGTCGCGGTGCTCCGGATTGGCGGTGAACACCGGAGCACGATCCAGTGCGAGGTTGATCTTGACCGTGCCGCTCCTGGACCTCCAGCCCTTGATGTCGCTGACGAACTCCTCCGGCAGCTCGCCCTCGTCGAGCTGCCGGAGGAACGTGGTCTTCGGGTGGGTGGCGGCCACGACGATCGGGGCGGCGATCTCCTCGCCGGAGGCGAGGAGAACGCCCCGCACGGCGCCGCTCGACGTGAGGATCCGGTCGACCGGAGCC
>JALYLP010000072.1 GCA_030774195.1 Actinomycetota bacterium
TCCTCGAGGATCGCGCCGACGGACCGGGTCATCCCGAGCGGGGCGAGGATCCGGTGTTCGAGCAGCTCGTGGACCGGCATCCCGGTGACCCGCTCGAGCACGTGTCCCACCAGCTTGTAGCCGAGGTTCGAGTACGAGAAGCGATCGCCGGGTGCGAAGGTCGGCGGGTAGGAGCGCGCCAGCAGCGCATCGGCGACCCCCCACGGTCCGTGCTCGATCCCGGTCATCAACCCACTGGTGTGCGTCAGGAGGTGATGGAGCGTGATCGGACCGAACGGCTCGGGCAGCTCGAGCCACGGCAGGAGCTCGTTCACCGAGACGTCGAGCGCGATCGCTCCCGTCGACTCTTCCTGCAGGATGCAGAGCGCGGCGAAGGACTTCGAGATCGATCCGATCTGGAACCGCGTGTCGGGCCTGATCGGACGGCCCGCGGCGACGTCGGCGAACCCGCGGACGACCGCGCCGAGCGTGTCGTTCCCGTCGGTGACGGCGAGCGCGAGGCCCGGCGCGTGCGTGAGCGGAAGATCGAGCTCCGCGGCGCGGCCGATCCGCTCGAAGGCTTCCTCGAGTCCGGTCACGGGTTCGGAGATCAGCCGCCGAAGAAGAGCTTCAACTCTCGTGCGGCGGACTCCGGCGAGTCCGACCCGTGCACGATGTTCTCACCGATCACGGTCGCGTAGTCCCCGCGGATCGATCCCGGCGGAGCGTCCACCGGGTCGGTCGGACCCATCAACGTCCGCCAGCAGGTGATCGCCGATTCGCCCGAGAGCTTCCCGACCACGACCGGCCCGCCGGTGATGAAGTCGACGAGCTCGCCGAAGAACGGCTTCTCACGGTGCTCGCCGTAATGCTCCTCCGCTGTCGCTCGCTCGATCACGCGGAGCTCGAGCGCCTCGATCGTGAGGCCCTTCGCCTCGACACGTCGCAGGATCTCGCCGACGAGACCGCGGCGAACGCCGTCGGGTTTCACGATCAGCAGGGTCGATTCGATGGCCATGGTCGCGTCAGTCTAGCGGCCGCTCATCGCGCGGCCAGCGCTCGCTTGGCGTCGGCGACCGTGAACAGCGAGCCCGTCACGAGCACGACGTCGCGAGGATCGGCCGCGCCTCGTGCGGCCGCGAGTGCCTCGGCGACCGAGCTGAACAGCGCGGCCGGACGGCCCAGCGCGGCGGCGACGTCGGCGGGGTCGGCGCTCCGCACGCTGTCGTTCCGCGCGACGTATGCCTCGTCGGCGAGTGGGGCGAGCGGGGCGCAGATGCCGGCCAGATCTTTGTTCGCGCTCACGGCGAGCACCAGGTGCAAGCGCTGCCACCGGAAGGACTCGCGCATCGCCTCGGCGAGCGCGGCCGCTCCCGCCGGATTGTGCGCACCGTCCAGGATGACCGAGGGTTCGAGCGCCACGATCTCGAGCCGCCCGGGGCTCTGCACCACGGCCAGGCCCTCGCGCAACGTGTCCTCGTGCAGTGGTTGACCGGTCAACGCCTCGACCGCGACGATCGCGGCCGCCGCGTTGTGCACGGCGTAGTCACCGAACAGCGGTAGGTAGAGATCGTCGTACGTCGCATGGAGCCCGCGGAGGCGGAACGCCTGCCCGCCGACGGCGAGCAGGCGTTCCTCGACCTCCCAGTCCTCGCCCTCCCAACGGGGCGCGCTGCCGATCTCGGCCGCACGCGCCGCCAGGACGGCTGCCGCGGCGGGCTCCTGTTCCCGGAACACCGCCGTCGCACCGGGCTTGAGGATGCCGGCCTTCTCCGCCGCGATGTCCTCGAGCGTCGGCCCCAGCTCGGCGACGTGATCCATCCCGATCGGCGTGACGACCGCAACCTCGCCGTCGACGAGGTTGGTCGCATCCCACGTCCCGCCCAACCCGACCTCGAACACCCCGAGCCCGACGGGCTTGTCGGCGAACCAGAGGTAAGCGAGGGCGGTGACGGCCTCGAAGTACGTGACCTCGCCGTACCCGCGACCGTCGACGAGCTGGAGGAACGGTTCGAGGTGCTCCCATTCCTGGGCGAACTCCGCCTCGGTGATGTCCTGCCCGCAGATCGAGAGCCGCTCGGTGACCGACAGGAGATGCGGCGACGTGTAGAGACCGACGGTGATCCCGTGCGCACACGCCACCGACGCCGCGACCCGGGCCGCCGTCGTCTTGCCGTTCGTCCCCGTGATGTGGATCGAGGGATACGTCCGTTGCGGTTGGTCGAGCAGCGCGACGATCTCGCGGATCCGGTCCAACGACGGACCCGGCATGTGTTCGGGCTGGCGAGCGTTCAGCCGGCTCAGGGATTCCGAGAACCGCATCAGGGTTCGTCGGTGGCGAGCTCGACCTCGATGGCGGCTTCGTCCGACTCGACCTGCTCGATCTTCTCGACGTTCCCCGCCTCACACAGGTCGGCCTCCGCCAGCGCGAGCTTCGCCAGGCGTTCGCGCGTGTCCCGCACCACGACGCGCCGCACACGCGCACGGAGGGACAGCTTCGCGAGCGCCTTCGTCCTGCGCACCGCCGTCAGGACATCGGCGGCGATCCCGTAGACCTCGGGATCGCCGCCCTCCGGAAGGTCGTCCGGCACCGGCCACGGGCTCCGGTGCACGGAGCCCTCGCGCCACCAGGACCAGACTTCCTCGGTCGCGTACGGGAGGAAGGGTGCGAACGCGCGCAGCAGGACATCCAATGCGGCGCGGAGCGCCCCGACCGCCGAGCCGGCGGCCTCCGCCCCGCGGACCCCATAGGCGCGTTGCTTCACGAGCTCGAGGTAATCGTCGGTGAACCCCCAGAAGAACCGTTCGGTGACATCGAGCGCCTTCGCGTGCTCGTACGCGTCGAGCGCCTCGGTGGCGGCATCGACCGATCCTCGGAGCGACGCGAGCATCGCCAGATCGAGGGGCTCGGTGATGCTCGTGCTCTCCGCCTCCATCCCCAGCGTAAACTTCGACGCGTTCAGCACCTTGATCGCCAAGCGACGTCCGTCCTTCATCTGCTTCTCGTCGAAGGCGGCATCGATCCCGAGGCGAGCCCGGCCGGCCCAGTACCGGACCGCGTCGGCAGAGTGCCGCTCGAAGACCTCGGTCGGCACGACCACGTTGCCTTTGGATTTCGACATCTTCTTGCGGTCCGGATCGAGCACGAACCCGCTGATCGCCGCGTTCGTCCACGGCAACGACCCGTGCTCGATCTCCGAACGGAAGACCGTATAGAAGAGCCAGGTCCGGATGATGTCGTGGGCCTGCGGGCGAAGATCCATCGGGAACAGCCGGCCGAACAGGTCGGGGTCCTCCCCCCACATGGCGGCGATCTGCGGGGTCAGCGAAGACGTCGCCCACG
>JALYLP010000073.1 GCA_030774195.1 Actinomycetota bacterium
CGCGGGATCGGTGAGCCGCCCGTCGGCCCTCCACTGGGTGCCATCTCCAGCGCGATCGCCGATGCGGTCGGCGCCCGGCCCACCGTGTTGCCCATCACTCCCGAGCGGGTACTGGCGTGCGTGGCCGAGGCCGCTTCCGACGACAGCTCTTCCACTGGGTGAGAGCGCCTTGAGTAAGGCGAGAAGGGCCTCATACACTGGGGGTTCGAAGCGAAGCAACGGTTGGGAGACCTGCATGACCGGGAGGAAGTTCCGGTGTTGGCGGGAGGCCCGTGATGCGTGACGAGCTGACCGTCGGGCTCGCGCAGTGGCTCCCCGAACCGGGGGCGCCCGACCGGAACCTCTCCGCGGCGCTCGAGCTCGTCGAACACTTGGCCGCGGACGGCTGCGACCTGATCACCCTTCCGGAGCTGTGGCCCTGCGGATACGACCCGGAAACGCTGCCGGCCGACGTCGCGGATGCGGCGGAGCCGCTGGACGGGCCCCGCACGAAGCTCCTCGCCGAGGCGGCCGGCGACCTCGGCGTCTGGCTCGCGGCGGGGAGCGTTCCGGAGCTCGACGACGGCCACGTGCTCAACACGTCGTTGCTGTTCTCCAGGGAGGGTGACCTCGTCGGGACCCACCGCAAGGTCCACCTCTACGGGCCGGCCGAGCGGCAGGGCTTCACGGCCGGCGACCGGCTGACCACCGTCGCCACCGACGAGCTCGGCGTGGTGGGCCTCTGCGTCTGCTTCGACGGCGACTTTCCGGAGGTCGGGCGCTCGATGGCCGCGCTCGGCGCACGCCTGGTGATCTCCCCCAGCGCGTACCCGGCGGCGGACGCGACCTGGTGGGACCGGCTCTATCCCGCGACGGCGATGCTCAACGCTCAGTGGTGGGTGATGACGAACCAGGCGGGAACGAACGGGGACTTCACGCTGCTCGGCGCCAGCAAGGTCGTCTCGCCGCTCGGCGACACAGTGGCCGAAGCGCCTCGAGCCGCGAACGGGGAGACGGCGGAGCCGGCGACGCTCGTGACACGCATCGCCTTCAAAGGGGAGCTGGAACGCGCCGAGCAGGAGCTCGCCGAGCTGCGCGAGGGGCGCCGCCCCGAGGTCTACGACACGGAGGGAGCGACATGAGTGCCGAAGCGTACGGCGTCGAGGAGTACCAGAAGCGCACGCCGGGAAGCCGCGCGGCATGGGAGCGAGCCGCGAGGCTCATCCCCGGAGGCGTGGGCAGCGCGATCCAGTTCAAACCGCCGCATCCGCTCTCGATCGGGGATTCGAAGGGCTCGAAGCTCTGGGACGTCGACGGCAACGAATACATCGACTACTCCCTGTGCTACGCGGCGATGGTCGCGGGTCACGCGAACCCGCACATCGTGGAGGCGATCAAGGCGCAGACCGAACACGGCACGCTCTACGGCCTCCCGACCACGCTCGCCGCCGACCTGGCCGAGGAGATCATCCGCCGGTACACCGGCGTGATCGACATGATCCGGTTCACCCAGTCGGGTGTGGAGGCGACCCAGACCGTGATCCGGCTCGCCCGCGCCGCGACGGGCCGGAAGAAGATCGTGAAGATCGAGGGCCAGTACCACGGCGGCACCGATCACCTGCTCGTCTCGATCGGAGGCGCTCCTGCCGACGCCCGGGGTCCCGACGACCGGCCGAACGCCACGGCCGACTCCGCCGGCCTCCTGCCGGCCTCGACGGAGGACACCGTGGTCGTGCAGTTCAACGATCTCGACCAGATGCGAGCGGCGTTCGACCGGTTCGAGGGCGACGTGGCCGGAGTAATCGTGGAGCCCGCGATGACGAACGGCGGCGTGATCCCTCCGGAGCCCGGATACCTCGAAGGCCTCCGCGAGCTCACGAAGGACAAGGGCACCGTCCTGATCTTCGACGAGGTCAAGATCGGTTGCCGGATCGCTCCCGGGGGCGCGACCGAGCTGTGGGGCGTCAAGGCGGACCTCGTCACGCTGGCGAAGGCGATCGGCGGAGGCGTGCCGGTCGGTGCCTTCGGCGGCCGCCGCGAGCTGATGGAGCTGGTGAGCCCGCTCGGCCCGATGGTCCACTTCGGCACGTACAACGCCAACCCGCTCGGCATGGCCGCGGGTCTCGCGTGCCTGACGAAGGTCATGACCGACGACACCTATAAGGAGATGACGCGCCTCGCGACCCGCCTCGCCGACGGCCAGCGAGAGATCGTGAAGGAGTTGGGCATCCCCGCGACCGTCGTGCAGGTGCAGACGCTCGGGGGCATCTTCCTGGGGCTCGAGAAGCAGCCGAGGAACTTCCGCCAGGCGGCGGAGTGCGACGTCGCGAAATGGGACGACTACTGGTTCGGAATGCTGAACCGAGGCGTCATCCCGATGGGGAGCGCGTGGTTCGAGGAGTGGTCGATCTCCGCCCTGCACACGGACGAGGACATCGATCGCACGCTGGAGGTCACCGAAGAGGTCCTCCGGGAGATCCATGCCTGAATCGCCGCTGGGCCGGGCGCTCGCGCTCCGCATGCTGATCGACGGTGAGCGCGTGGAGGCTCGCTCCGGCAAACGGTTCGACGTGCTCAACCCGGCGACCGGAGAGACGTACGCGACGGTTCCGGAGGGAGACGCGGAGGACGTCGACCTCGCGGTCGCCGCCGCGCGCCGTGCGTTCGACGGCTGGAAGAGGACGTCGGCGACGGACCGCGGAGGACTCATCTCACGGCTCGCTCGGACGCTCGAGCGCCGAAAGGACGAGTTCGCCGCCGCGGAGACCGCGCAGAACGGTAAGACGCGCTTCGACGCCGACTTCGACGTCGCCTCGACCGTCGCCTGTCTCGACTACTACGCGGGCGCGGCGAACAAGATCTTCGGCGAGACGATCCCCGGCCCGGCCGGCTATTTCGTGTACACCCGTCGCGAACCGGTCGGCGTGTGCGGCCTGATCGTGCCGTGGAACTTCCCGCTCGCCATCGCCGTGTGGAAGCTCGGGCCCGCCCTGGCAGCCGGGAACACGGTCGTCCTCAAGCCGGCGGAGGAGACTCCGGTCACCGCGCTGATGCTCGCCGACCTCCTGGACGAGGCGGAGTTCCCTCCGGGAGTCGTGAACGTCGTGTCGGGGTACGGGGAGACGGCCGGGCACCGGCTGGTCGTCCACCCGGACGTCGACAAGGTGTCGCTCACCGGAGAGACCATCACCGGGAAGACCGTGATGCGCGACGCGGCGGAGACCCTCAAGCGCGTGACGCTCGAGCTCGGAGGGAAGTCGCCCTCCCTCGTGTTCGCCGAGGCGGATCTGGATCTCGCCGTCGACGGCTCACTGTTCCTGATCTTCGCGAACGCCGGTCAGGTGTGCGACGCGAGGTCCCGGATCCTCGTGCAGGACTCGGTGTACGAGGACTTCGTCGGCCGCTTCGTCGAGAAAGCGGGACGGATCGTGGCGGGCGACCCGACCGACGAGGGGAGTCACATCGGAGCGATCACCTCCGCACGTCAGCTCGAGAAGATCGAGCACTACGTGGAGCTCGGTCAGAAGGAGGGTGCAACCCTCACGCTCGGCGGAGAACGCGCCGGCGAGCGCGGGTTCTTCTACCGTCCGACCGTCTTCGCCGACGTCGACAACTCCATGCGGATCGCGCGGGAGGAGATCTTCGGGCCGGTCGCGTGCATCGGCCGGTTCTCCGACTACGACGACGGCATCGCGAAGGCGAACGACACTCCCTACGGCCTTGCGGCAACGGTGTGGACGAACGACCTGACGACCGCCCACAGGGCGGCGGAGGACATCCAGGCCGGAGGCGTGTGGATCAACACGAGCGAGTTCCTCTTCAACGAATCGCCGTTCGGTGGCATGAAGGCATCCGGCTTCGGACGCGAGCTATCCGTTCACGCCCTGGATGCGTATACGGAGGTGAAGAACGTCGGCGTGTCGCTCGGCGCGCACATGCCGACCTTCGAGCTGTAGTCGACCAGGAGGGGGAAGCATGACGGGCCACGGACTTCCAGAGTTCGATCCTGCCCTGCGACGCGGGCTGTTTCAACCCAGGATGTCCCGCCGGCGATTCCTCCGGGATGCGGGCCTAGGGGCCGGCGCCCTGAGCCTCGCGTCGATCCTCGCGGCCTGCGGCACGAAGGGAGCCACGACCACCGGCGCCAAGCCGAACGCGGGCCTCGGCACTCCGAGCTGGTGGGGCAAGCAACAGCTGAACAACGAGTTCAGCTTCGCGAACTGGGCCTATTACATCGACACGACGCATGGCACCCATCCCTCCCTCGACCAGTTCACGAAGGACACCGGCATCAAGGTCGACTACCACGAGGACGTGAACGACAACATCGCGTTCTTCGCGAAGATCCGCCCCGACCTCCAACAGGGGAACTACACGGGATACGACCTGATCGTCAGCACGGACAACGACCCGCCGGTGACGGAGATGATCAACCTCGGGTACGCGATCCCGCTCGACCAGACGCGGATGAAGAACTACTACCAGTACTCGAGCAAGCTGGTTCGAAGCCCCGCGTTCGATCCGAAGAACGCCTACACGATGGCATGGCAGTCGGGATACACCTGCATCGGCTACAACTCCAAGTACATCAAGGAGCCACCGACGAGCCTGGCAGCCCTGTTCGATCCCAAGTACGAGGGCAAGATCGGCATGATGGGGATCGCGTCGGAGCTCGGCGCGCAGGGCCTCCTCTCCCTCGGGATCGAGCCGGCGACCTCCACCGTGGACGACTGGAAGAAGGCCGCCGCCAAGCTCGCGCAACAGGAACCGCTCGTGCGGAGCTACTACGACTCCTCCTACATCCGTGCGTTGAAGAACGAGGACACGTGGATCTCCATGGCGTGGTCGGGTGACATCTTCTACGCGGCGACGTACCAGGGCTACGACACGCTCAAGGCCGTGATCCCGGAAGAGGGCGCGATGTTCTGGACCGACTACATGTTGATCCCGTACACGGCGCAGAATCCTCTGGACGCGATGACCTACATGGACTCGGTCTTCGTCCCGGACGTGCAGGCCAAGATCGAGCACTACGTCGGATACGCCTGCCCCGTGCCTGCCGCCCAGGCCATCATCCGGAACCAGCTCAACGATCCAACGACCGCGAACAGCCCCCTGGTGTTCCCGACAGCGCAGATGGATGCGCTCACGCACCACTTCCCTGTGTGGAAGAGCTCAGGATTCATCAACGAGTGGAACAGCACGTTCATCCCGATCTTCCAGGGGTAGCCGCCGTCCTCTCGCTCGGCTCCAGGTGATGAGAACCACGCGGACCGTCATCGCGGTGGGATCGGTGCTCCTGATTGCCGTGGCCGGAGTTGCGATCTGGGCGCTCGCCACGCGCACCGACGGCTCGGAGGGGTCCACGAGACCCACCTTCTGGGTGGCCCCGACCGGCGAGGACTCGGCGTCCGGCTCGCAGGGGAGTCCGTGGCGCACCATCCAGCACGCGGCCGGGACCGTTCCGCCCGGCTCGACCGTGTTCGTGCGAGCGGGCGTCTACCACGAGCGGGTCAGCGTCGACGTATCGGGCACTGCTTCGGCCGGCCCCGTCGTCATCCGGAACGCCCCGGGTGAGCATCCGATCCTCGACGGGACCGGCCTCGCCGTCCCGAGCGACTTCAACGGCCTGTTCTCGATCGACTCGCGGAGCTACGTGACGATCCAGGGATTCGAGATCCGCAACTACCGGACCGCGGAGCCCGGGCACGATCCCGTCGGGATCTTCGTCAACGGAGCCTCGGATCACATCTCGATCCTCGACAACCGCGTCCACGACATCGAGACGAACGTCCAGGCGAGGAGCGGAGGGGACGCTCATGGCATCGCGGTCTACGGAACCGACTCCGACCATGCGATCGACGGCGTCGTGATCTCGGGGAACGAGGTGTACGACTGCAAGCTCGGCTCGAGCGAGTCCGTCGTCGTCAACGGGAACGTCCAGGGATTCTCCATCACCCGCAACACCGTCCACGACAACGACAACATCGGGATCGACGTGATCGGCTACGAGGGCAAGGCCTCTGATCCGAGCGTCGACGTCGCGCGGGACGGGGTCGTGAGCGGGAACCTCGTCTACAACATCGACTCGTACGGGAACCCGGCCTACGGGACCGACCGCAGTGCGAACGGCATCTACGTGGACGGTGGTCGCGACGTCATCGTCGAGCGAAACGTGATCCACGACGTGAACATCGGCATGGAGTTCGCGAGCGAGCACGCCGGGCGCTCCACCAGCTATATCACCGCGAGGAACAACCTCGTCTACGACTCGAGCGTGATCGGGCTCGCGATCGGCGGATACGACCCCAAGCGCGGCAACACGGAGCACTGCACGATCGTGAAC
>JALYLP010000074.1 GCA_030774195.1 Actinomycetota bacterium
ACCAGAGCTGCTCGAACTTCAAGACCTGCTGCGTAGTGTTCCGCTACGGGAACTGCAACACGCAGATCCCGCACGTGACGCCGATCCAATGCCGGCTCGTGACGTGCGTGATCCCGTGCCGGATCGAATGCCTCAACTGCAACTGCAGCGTCGCGGTCGACCAGCACACCTGTCTGCACGAGGCGGGGTGCCTCTGATGCTCGTTGCCGTCGTGATCGTGGAGACCCTGGTCTTGGCGCTCCTTTCCGTCGTCGTCGTCGCGCTGCTCCGGAGCCACGCCGAGATCCTCCGGCGTCTGCCGGAGCCGGAGGCGGAGCCGGAACGACCCCTCCACCACGACGAGCCGATCGACCTTACCGGCGGACCACGACTCCCGGCGCACCTCCCGTCACCGCGCCGGCGCGCGACCGAGGCGCACGACATCTCGGGTACGACCCCGGACGGCGACGCGCTGGTCGTCTCGATGGCCGTCGGGTCGAATACGGTCCTGGCGTTCCTCTCCACGGGGTGCCTCACGTGCCGCACCTTCTGGGACGGTCTGCAACCGGAGGTGCGCACGCCGCTACCGGGAGACGCGCGGGTGGTCGTCGTCGTGAAGGACCCGGCGTTCGAGAGCCTGTCGAAGCTGCGAGAGCTGGCGCCGCCGGATGTTCAGGTCGTGCAATCCTCGCGCGCCTGGGAGGACTTCGGGATCGCGATGTCTCCGTACTTCTGCTTCGTGGATGGAGCGACCGGCGATGTGCGGAGCGAGGGTGCGGCCATGACGTGGGAGCAGGTGGCGTCGCTGCTCCGCGACGCGCTGCTCGACGAGGAGCTGGCCGCACGGACATGAGTCCGGGCATGGGCGGCGCGACGGTGGACGCGCTCATCGTCGTCGGCCTCGGCGTCGCGCTCGCCGTCGCCGCTGGCCTCCGCTCGACCTGGTCGCCGTGAGGAACGTCGATGCTGGGAAGCATCACCCCGCTCGGGGAGCGGGGACGCGGGTCTCGATGGTGGCTGACGGTGACGGCCTACCTCGTCGGCTCCACGCTCGGTGGGGTCGCGATCGGCAGCGGCCTCGGGCTCCTCGGATCCTCGTTCGCGAGCCGAACGCCGGTGACGGCGCGGCTCGCTGTGATCGCCGTGGCCGTGATCGCGGGACTCCTCGTGGATCTCGGTCCGTTCGGGCTCCGGCTCCCGACCGTCCGCAGGCAGGTCGATGAGGGATGGCGCTCGGGGTACCGGGGCTGGGTCTGGGGGTTCGGCTACGGGATCCAGCTGGGGGCCGGGGCGGTTACGGTCGTGACCACCTCGATGGTGTACGCCACATGGCTCGCGGCCGGCCTCTCGGGGAGCGCCGTCGCGGGAGCCGTGATCGGGACGACGTTCGGGTTCGTCCGGGCCGCGCCGGTGCTCTCGGTCGCCGGTGTTCGCCGGCCCGACCAGCTGCTGCACGTCGACGCGGTGCTCGCTCGATGGGCGGGTCCCGCCCGGCGCGCCACCTACGGGGTCGGGGCCGTCGTCGCGAGCGCCGCCCTGCTGGGAGCGGCGCGGTGGTGAGGCTCGCGGGACACGGGGTGACCGTCGAGGTCCATCCGGGGTGGGAGGCCCGCGTATGGCGGCCCGACGTGGCGCCGCCTGCGGTTGCCGGCGCGGTCGTCCGGTTGGCGAACTTCCCGCTGCCGGTAACGAAGAACACCTACGCCGCCGAGGTCGCCGATGATCTCGGGCCGGGGGACATCCTGGTCTCGCTCATCGAGCTCGATCCCTCGCTCGCCGATCGCGGGCTCTACGCCGCGCAGGGGGTCCCCACCGTTCGCGTCGATGATCTGGACCCGCGGGCACTCCAGGCTGCGGGTCCGGGGCGACTCGGGGTGCAGCGGTTCTTCTCGCTCCACGGCAGGGCCTTCAGCCTGTACGTGATGGCGCGCGACGGCGCGAGGCTCGAGCACGCGCTGCGCGCGATGAACGTCAGTCTCCGGTCGCTCACGGTGGGTGCGGGATGAGCGCTCCGGCCTGGGTGGCCGTCGGCACGTTGCTCGCCGCGGTCGTGTGGCTGGGCCTCGCGTTCGTCGGTGCCGTCCGGGAGATCGCAGCGCTCCGCGGCCGGGTCGATGTGCTCGAGGCCGATAGGGCCGGCGCGCCCACGGCTCACCTCGGGGCTGGCCTGGCCGTGGGGGCGCTGGCCCCTTCTTGGACCATCGCGACCCCCGGGGGTAGCGTCGCATCGTCTTCGACGTTCGAGGGCCGGCGGCATCTCCTCGTGTTCGCCGACGCCACCTGTCGCGCGTGCGACGACCTGGTGCCCGAGGTGATCACCGCCGCGAGCCGCGGAACGGTCCCGCCCCTCGCGGTGATCGGCCGTGGGGACGCCGCGTCGACCCCCGGACCCTGGCGAGCGGCGGACGTTCGCGTGCGGGTCGGAAGCGAACGCGGCGACGAGGTGTCCGAGGCCTTCGGCGTCGACGTGAGTCCCTTCGTGTTCGTCGTCGACGAGGGCGGCTCGGTGGTCGCCCGCGGCGGCGCCGCGACGCTGGACGACGTGCTCGGGCTCGTACGCGACGCCGAGGGCGTCCGCATCGTGGCGGCGGGCGGTGCCTGACATGTCGGAACGGCACCCGCTCACGCGTCGAGGATTCCTCACGCGCGCGAGCGCGGTGGCCCTCGCG
>JALYLP010000075.1 GCA_030774195.1 Actinomycetota bacterium
CCAGCTGCCCCACCCGGAGCTTCGACGCGTCACCCAGCTCGGCGGGGTGGAGGTCGCGTCCATCGAGCCGGAGGACGGCAAGGTCCGAGAGCTCGTCGCGACCGACGACCTCGAACCGCTC
This sequence comes from Actinomycetota bacterium, assembly GCA_030774195.1. Taxonomy (GTDB): domain Bacteria; phylum Actinomycetota; class UBA4738; order UBA4738; family HRBIN12; genus AC-51. The sequence goes on from JALYLP010000075.1 coordinate 122, forward strand.
CTCGTGCCCGTCCACGAAGACAGCCGATCCACGCGAGGTCCCGGCGACGACGTGGGCCGAGGTGATGGCGAACCCGTCGGAGCTGATCACGACCCCCGAGCCCGCCCCCTGGACGACGCCTCCCCGCCCGGCGCGCTGGACCACGCGCAGGCTCGCAACCGATGGCGTCAGGCGTTCGGCGACCGTGGTGACGACGCGCGAGTACGCGTCGAGCGCCCCGTCGTCGGGCTGGTGCTCGTCCCGGAACGACATGGACCCCAGAACGCCGGGACGGCGGCCGATATGCCCGGGACTGTGGGAGGGTGGGACCCGACGACGGCCGGGTCCGGACGGTCCGGCTGGGAGGGAGGACATCTATGAACCAGAAGATCGACCCGTTCCTGTGGTTCGAGAAGGACGCCGAGGCGGCCGTGGACTTCTATCTGTCCGTCTTCGACGACGTGGCGATCGCGAGGAAGACCTACTACCAGGAGGGCTGGCCCGGCCCCGTCGGCCAGGTGATGACGATCGACTTCACGATCGCCGGGCAGCGGTTCGTCGCTCTGAACGGCGGGAAACAGCCGGGCTTCACGTTCACGTCGGCGGTCTCGTTCGTCGTGAACTGCGACACGCAGGAAGAGATCGACCGGCTCTGGGACCGGCTCTCCGAGGGCGGAGCGCAACAGCAGTGCGGGTGGGTCGTCGACCGGTTCGGGGTCACCTGGCAGGTCGTGCCGCGCGTGCTGGACGAGATGCTGAGCGACGGCGATCCCGAGCGAGCCAACCGGGTCATGCAGGCGATGCTCCCGATGACGAAGCTCGAGATCAAGCCTCTGGAAGACGCCTACAACCAGCGCTGAGCGGCGGCCCGCTCGCGATGCACCCGGACAACGTGTTCCGGCCGAACCAGAACGTCGATCCCGGGTAACGTCTGCCGCATGGAGACCTGGGACGCGATCCGAGCCCGTCGCAACGTCCGCGCCTACGAGGACCGGCCGATCCCGCCCGAGCACCTCGAGCGGATCCTCGAGGCAGCGTGGCGGACCCCGTCATCGATGAACGAGCAGCCGTGGGACTTCGTCGTCTGCACCGATCGCGAGGCGCTCCGGCAGCTGGCCGAGACGTGGCGCTACGCGCGACACGTGGGCGGCTCGGCCGCGACCGTCGTCCTCGTCGCGCCCCTCCCCGCCGATCAGGACGCGCGTGATTGGATCTTCTACGACATGGGCCAGGCGACGATGCAGATGATGCTCGCCGCGGCGGATCTCGGCATCGGGAGCTCGCACGCGGCCCTGGACGATCAGGCGCTCGCCCGTCAGGTCCTCGGCATCCCCGAGGATCGCTTCTGCGTCGGGCTCGTGGCGTTCGGGTATCCGGCCGACCGGCCGCTCCGGCCTATCGAGCGCCCCGACCGGCGCCCGATGGACCAGGTCATCCACCGCGAGCACTGGTGATCGCCGAACCGATCCGCTGGGGCATCCTCGGCACCGCGGGCATCGCCGAGAGCTCCTTCCTCCCCGCGCTCCGCCAGGCCGGCGACGGCGTCGCGGTCTCGGTCGCGAGTCGCGATGGGCCGCGCGCCCGGAGCTGGGCCACCGACCACGGCGTCGCACGCGGGGTGGCCGGCTACGAGCAGGTCGTGGCTGACCCGGAGATCGAGGCGATCTACATCCCGTTGCCCAACGGCCTGCACGCCGAGTGGACGATCGCGGCGCTCGAAGCGGGCAAGGCCGTCCTCTGCGAGAAACCGCTCTGCGTGACGCCCGAGGAGACCCGCCGGGTGCTCGCCACAGCCGACGCGGCGTCCGTTCCGCTGTGGGAGGCGTTCGTGTTCCCGTTCCACCAGCAGATGGAGCGCATCCAAGATGCCCTGGCCGCCGGGCAGATCGGCCAGGTCCGCGAGATCGTCTCCCGGTTCCATTTCGTGCTGGACGATCCGCAGGACATCCGCCTCTCGGGCGAGCTCGGCGGGGGCTCCCTCTTCGACGTCGGCTGCTACCCGATCCGCCTCGCCCGGCTGCTCTTCGACGCCGAGCCGGACCTCGATCGAACGATCGCCGATGCGGTCTGGACCACATCCGGTGTCGACACCGAGCTCTGGGGCGCGCTCACCTTCCCCGGCGACCGCCGTCTCGTGTTCTCGTGCGGGTTCGTGGCGGCGTACGACACCTTCACCCGCGTGTTCGGGACCGAGGGCGAGATCCGGATCACGAACCCGTTCCACCCGGGCCGTGACGACACGTTCGCGATCGTGGGGCGCGACGACGTGCAAGAGCATCCGGCCGCGCCGACCGGCGAGCTCTCGTTCACGGCCGCGATCCGACACATCCACGCCGTGCTCCGCGGCCGGGAAGAGCCGAGTCACCTGGCGGTCGACGAGGCGATGGGCAACGCCGCGGCGATCGCGGCGCTGCTCGCCGCAGCCGACCGCCCACCCGCCTAGTCCCCCGCGGCAAGACCACCATCGGGGCCGATTTGCCCTATCCCGCAGCGGGTGGCACGCTCCGTGTTCCCGGATCGAGGGGACCCGTTCTTTCGGAGCTCGGAACGGGTGGGGAGGGAGGTGCCGATCGACAGGACACTCCGTACCGGAGCGGCGGCGGGCCCATGGACCCACGGATCAGAGCGCTCGCCCCGCGCACCCCCGTCTGGAGGAGGGTCGAATGAGGAAGGCACTCGCGCTACTCGGCGGGATCATGCTGCTGGCATCGCTCGGCGCGCCGGCGTCGGCGTCCTCGCCGAGCGAACAGCGTCCCGAGAAGATCCTGTGCAACGAGGGCAGCCCGATCTGTGCCGAAGCGGTCGACGCACTCGGATATGAAGGCGAGTACACCGGCCACGATGAGCCGTCGCTGCTCTTCTACTCAGACACACCGGGTTCGGGCAACAACCAGCAGTACCGGATGGTTGTGCCGAAAGACCCGCCAACCCTGCCGACCCAAGACGGGACCGGCGGCACGTTCAACTTCCAGGACCGGATCGCCTTCTGGTTCGGCATGGATCTGTGCGACAACCAGTCGGCGCCCGAGTTCACGCACGACCCCTGCACACCCAACAGCGACACGAACATCTTCGATGGTGCCGACCCGACGCAGGCCAACTACATCGGCCACCACCCCGGGACGGCGTTCCTGGAGCTGCAGTTCTACCCGCCGGGATGGGCCCCCTTCCTGAACGCGATCAGCTGCGACCCCACGAAGTGGTGCGCGGCGATGGCGATCTTCAGCTTCAACCGCGACCAGAACACGTTCGTCGACAACAACGCCTCCTGTCTGAACAGCGTGGGCATCGAGCCGGCGAACTTCGCGTTCATCACGCTGAACGGCGAGCCGCACGCACCGCCCGGCCCTCTTGACCTCACGTTGGGATCGTTCATCCCCAACCCGACGACGGACCTGTTCATGGGCTCGGGCGACCGGCTGAATGTCTCACTCCACGACTCCACCGATGGACTCGTGACCGAGATCCGCGACCTCACGACCGGACAGTCGGGCTCGATGACGGCGAGCGCCGGCAACGGGTTCGCGCAGGTCAACTACGAGCCGACCGCCGCGACGTGCACCGAAACGCCGTACTCGTTCCACCCCATGTACGCCACGTCGAGCGAGCACACCCGCGTGCCGTGGGCGGCGCACTCCTACAACGTCGCCTTCGCCGACGAGATCGGGCACTTCGAGTACTGCGACCGCGCCAACGTGCACGGGACGTGCGTCAATCCCGGCGTGAACGACCAGAAGAAGGATGGCGACGACGTCGGATGCTTCAACGCGGACGCATCCCTCCGGATCCGGATCGGCGGCTGCATCGGGACCGACAACGATTTCGACGGGGTCTCGTACCAGACCACGTGGCCCGGATCGCTGACGGACCCGCGGGTGGACGCTGCCCGGAACCCGGCCTCGATACGGTTCTCGAGTCCCACGTTCAACGGCGGTGTGAACTACAGCCGCGTGGGGTTCGAGGCGGATCTGCCGCGGATCGAGGCCGCCGACTTCGGCGGGATCTGCGATCGGAGCACAGGCGTCGGTTGCGTGAACCCACCGCCGGGTTCGAACTTCTACCCGTTCTTCAGCACGCGGAACAACTCCTCGGTGGGCTGCTTCTGGCAGCTCGGCGGCGCGCACATCCCGGGGACGACGAACACGTTCGGTGGGAGCTCGGCCGCGGAATTCGGCCCGCTCCTGTTCCTGGACTATCCGGGACCCGGGTTCACCCCGATCCACCGGACGAACGACTTCAGGCAGGTGTTGTCGAGCAACCCCTGCCTGCGAGCCTGACGACGATGCAGCGGGGG
>JALYLP010000076.1 GCA_030774195.1 Actinomycetota bacterium
CCTCACCCTCGGCCTCGAACCGACGGACGAGCTCGTGGACCCAGCGTCTGGAGACCCCGTAGTCACGGGCCACCTCCGACTTGGTGCGTCCCTCCAACGTGACCGCGGTGACCACGAGCCGTGCAAGTGACATCCGTCCACCCCCTGATCCGAGGTGTGAAGGATGTCGCGAGACAGGTGCGCACTATGTCGTGAAACCAGACACCCTCGGTCACCCTCCCGCGCACAGAGGTCCGAGCGCCCTTGCTAAACTGCGCCGGGCCTCTAGCTCAATCTGGCAGAGCAACGGACTCTTAATCCGCAGGTTCCGGGTTCGAGTCCCGGGGGGCCCACGAGAAACGCCGAGGTCAGGGGCACTCTTTGGGGCAGTGGTGCCCTCTAGACACGGACTCGTGCTAACACGGTGCTAACAAGGCAGTCCGATATGGAAGATCAGCCCGACGTTTCAGGGCGACTTTGCAGATCGGCGAAAGCAGCTGTGAGTGCCTCCGCCGCCACCTCCGTCATGCCGTCGAGGACATGCTGGTAGGTCCCCATGGTGAACGCTGGACTGCTGTGCCCGGATCAGCGTCGGCACGTGGACCGCCGGGAGTGCCTGGCGGACGTCGATCCGCCAGTACATCTCCTCATACGCGAGCGCCGCACCAGGGCTCATTGCGTGCCGCGACAGGCTGGCCAGCCAGCGGACGAGCTCCGCGTCCTGCGCGAGGCTCGGCCACTGGTCCCGAACGAAATCCTCGGTTCCCCAGTTCCGGTCGATCGCCGCCACGCCCGCCTCGTGCTCTTCCGGCGTTTCTCCCCAGGCATAGTCGGGGGCCCACGCGGATCGGGCGCTCGAACCGTGGATCACCAGCGCGACGGTCCGGTCCGGATGCGACGCCGCGAAGAGCGCAGCCATCGCTCCCGATTCGGAGGCTCCGTAGACGACGGCCCGTTCGGAACCGACCGCATCCATGACCACACGGGCGTCATCCATCCGCGTTTCAAGATCCGGCGGCCGGTCTGTCGGCACCGGGTCGGACAACCCGCTCCCGCGGCGGTCGAAGAGGATGAGCCGGGAGAACGAGGCGAGCCGCCGGAGGAACCGAGCGTAAGCCGGATGCTGCCATTGGATCTCGAGATGTGAGAACCACGGCGCCATGTACACGAGATCGACGGGGCCGTCACCGAGGACCTGGTACGCGATGTGCGTGCCGTCCGGGGTCCGCGTGTAACGGGTCTCGGGAATCTCCACGAGCGTATCCTGAGTGTCGGTACCTCTGGAGGGCAAGCCCTTGAACCTGGGGTGACAAAGGGTTTCCCGTATGGCAAGTTCGGGTCAGCCGTCGCTACCTGGGACCTGCGGTCTCGGTGGCCGGCTTGTTCAGGCTAGTTCGCTCGCCACCCGGTAGAGGTGCCAGCGGTCGGGAGACCCTTCATCTCGTGTTCGGCCCGATCTTCGAAGGTGAGCCCTGAACCGTCGAGCACATCGATCGACAGCCGGTTCTAGACTCCAGGCGCGATGGCGACGACCCCCGCGCCCGAGACCCCGCCGACGTGGCACCACGGGCTGGTCGCCAAGTGGTGGTCGGTGTTCAACCACGACGGCCCCGAGATCGCGTATTTCCAAGGTTTCATCGAGAACGGCGGGGAGCCGGCGCTCGACGTTGGCTGCGGGACCGGGCGGCTGCTCCTTCCCTATCTTCGAGCCGGTCTGGACGTGGATGGCTGCGACGTCTCGGCTGACATGCTCGCGCTCTGCTCGGAGGAGGCGGCGCGCGAGGGACTATCGCCCACCCTGTACGAGCAGGCGATGCACGAGCTCGACCTCCCCCGCACCTACAAGACGATCGTGGTGTGCGGCGCCTTCGGGTTGGGCAGCACTCGGGGCCAAGATCTTGAGGCACTCAGACGCATCCACGACCACTTGCAACCCGGTGGGAGGCTGGTGCTCGACAACGAGGTGCCGTACGCGGATGCGAACGTGTGGCGGTACTGGCCCAAGGATGGTCGTACGTCACTGCCCGAACCCCTGGAGCCTTCGGACTCGCCGAAGCGGGCGTCGGACGGCGCGGAGTACAAGCTGGGCTCCCGGGTCGTGGAGATCGATCCCCTCGACCAGCGCCTGACGCTGGAGATGCACGCCGAGATGTGGCGCGACGGCGAGTTGGCGGCCGAAGAAGATCACGTCCTGAACCTGCACATGTACTTCAGGGATGAGCTGCTGCTGATGTTGGAACGCGCCGGGTTCGACAACGTCGTCGTCCACGGTGGGTACTCGGAGGAAGCGGCGACGCCGGATTATGACTTCCTGGTGTTCGTGGCGAGGAAGTCACCGGTCGAGGATCGCACATGAACGGCCGCCGGCGTCGATGACCGATCGCTGCTTTCGTTCGCCTCGCTCCGAGACGGTCCCTCGCAGAGCGCGTCGCGCGGGCTGCCTGCGCCAAGGCGCATTGCGACCGCTCCCTGGGCGATCCAAACGCGAGGTCGTAGGGTTTGCCGCGTGCCCGATCCTGGTGCCGCGGAGCTGCTCGCCCGCTATGACGCGCAGCTGCGCGCGCAGCTTCCGGACCGGCTGCCGGAGGGCGTCCACGTCGAGCGCGACGGGCCGCTGCTGCGCTTCATCGGCTTCGGGCACGGCGGGTTCGTCGGCTATCGCGACCTCGGCGGGCTCGACGGCAGAGAGCTCGACGAGCTGATCGCGCGACAGGTGCGGGTGTTCGCGGACCGCGCCGAGCCGTTCGAGTGGAAGCTGCACGGGCACGACCGGCCGGCCGACCTCGCCGGGCGGCTGGTCGCGATGGGCTTCGTCCCCGAGGAGATGGAGACGGTGGTGATCGCGCCGGTGTCTGCCGTCGCCGGCGAGGTGCTCGTGCCCGACGGTGTGACGTTGCGACAGGTGGGCGAGCGCGCGGATCTTGACCGGATCGGAGCCGTGGAGGAAGCGATCTGGCGAGACGATCGTGCTGGTTGGCTGGCCGACGGCCTCGAGGCGGAACATGCCGTTGACCCGGACGCCATGGCGATCGTCGTCGCCGAGGCCGACGGGGAGGTCGTCTGCGCCGGATGGGTGCGCTTCGTGCAGGGAACCGACTTCGCGACGTTGTGGGGCGGAGGCACGCTGCGCGAGTGGCGCGGTCGCGGCATCTACCGCGCGATCGTTGCCTACCGCGCGAACCTAGCCGCGGAGCGCGGGTTCAGCCATCTGCAGGTAGATGCCTCGGCCGATAGCCGACCGATCCTCGAACGACTGGGATTCGTCGCGGTGACGACGACAACGCCGTTCGTCTGGACGCCGGCGGCCGCTATGACCGCGTCCAGGAACAGGAGCGACCCAGGCGTCCTTCCTCCCCGGTGAGGTCCTGCCAGTTCATTGGGATCTGGAAGAAGACCGGACGCCTCGGCGAAGTTGGCGCATCTTCGGCTATGTTCCCTCACGGATTGCGCTTACCTGCAAGATAACCGTCTCGCCACCCGACCCCTATGCGCGTTCACTCACGACCCGGTACAGGTGCCAGCGGTCAGGGACGCCTTTCAACTCGTGCTCACCGGCGTCTTGGAAGACGAGGCCGGACCCGGCGACGAGGTCCTTGACCGTCGATGTCGCTAGGATCTCGCTCCCGCCGGCGAGTGCCCCAACCCGAGCGCCGATATGCACCGCGATCCCGCGGAAATCGCCTCCCGTGAACTCGATCTCGCCTGTGTGAACGCCAGCGCGGACCTGGATGCCGAGCGGTTTCACGGCCTCCGTGATGCCATGAGCGCACCGGACGGCTCGAGCCGGCCCGTCGAACGTCGCGAAGAACCCGTCCCCGGCCGTGTCCACTTCGGTGCCGTGGTAGCGGCCGAGGAGCCCCCTGACGAGGGCGTGGTGGCGGTCGAGAAGCTCCTTCCACGCCCGGTCGCCGAGCTCAGCCGCTTTCTGGGTCGAACCGACGATGTCGGTGAACAGGACCGTGGCCAACACGCGATCGAACTCAGCTTGCTCTGCTCGGATGCCTTCAAGGAACGCCTCGATAGCGCTCACGTACGGCTCTGGTTCTTCGAACCACACCACACCCTCGTTTCCCGGCACCACCGCGACCCGCGCTCCGGGGATTCGAGCCGCCACATTGGCGGCTGCGTCGGGGTTGGCGAAGGAGCTGACGGTCTTGGCGATCACGAGGGTCGGGACCTGGATCGTGGGCAACACGGCGCGGATGTCCGTCTCATACCACGAGCGATTGAACGACTCGTAGCTCGTGGGCGTGGCTGCGAAACGGAACATCCGGTTTGCCCACCGGGTGAACTCGCTGTCGCGCGGGGGTGCATCGAACCCGGCGATGGTGGCGTGGCTGCCCCAGGAGGCGAGCCACTCAGCCGAGGGCTCCTCCCAGAAGTCATCCCCGTACGGGAAATCCGGCGACGACCGTTCCTGGATGTTCGGGTCGATGCAGAGCGCCAGCGTCCGGTCGGGGTGAGTTGCCGCGTAGAAGGCCGCCAACGGCGGACCCCCTGTGCCCCAGCCGAAGAGCGCGGCGCTCTCGACCCCCGCGGCATCCATGACCGCGCGCACGTCGTCCATGCGAGTTTCCAGGTCCGGAGCGTTCGGGAGCCGATCGGACATCCCCACGCCTCGCTTGTCGAATGGGAGGACGCGCATGCGCCTAGAGAGGCGCCGCATGAAGCGCACGTAGCGCGGTTGCTCCCAGTAGACCTCGAGGTGGGATACCCAGCCGTGGATAACCACGAGGGTCACCGGTCCCTCGCCGAAGTCCTGGTAGGCGATGGTTGCCCCGTCGACCGTCCGTGCCCACCGAACCTTGGGGATCTCCACGAGAGTATCCTCGGCCTTGGCGGTTCCTCTCGGCAAGCAAGCGAGCGAGCTAATCCTCGAGCTGATCGGCAAGACTCGGGAGAGGTGTCCTAACTTAGAACTTCGCGTGGGTCAACTGCCGAGGTCTTTGCCGTGATTGCGGAGAGTTCAGTCAGCCGCTCTGTTGGGGCTGGGGTGGCGCTCCATCGGCCAGAGGCTCGGCCCGTTCGGCAAGCGCACCTCTCGGATCACCTTGAACCCGTTGCGTTCGTGGAATGGCCTGCTCCGGTCATCGGCCTCTAGGTAAGCGAGTATCTCTTCGCGATCGCACTTGGCGAGCACGGGGGCAAGCATCGCAGCGCCCACTCCGCGACCTTGCCTCTTCGGATCTACACCGACGAACGGCAGGTAGTAACTGGGCTCGGTTGGGTGGATCTCCTCCATGATGGCGAATAGCTCGAACGTCCTCGGGAAGCCTCGGAAGATCCGCTCGCATGCGTCCTCGAACAGGGCCGTGCGATCGTCGCGGATCGATTCAGCACCGGGCGGCATCCAGATACAGCACCCGGCCATCTCGCCGGCCGTTGTGTAGACCTCGCCGTGGCGAAGGAAGACGTGCTCGAGTCCGGCAGCGAAGAACCGGCACATCACGTCAGCCCGTTGTTGGTCATCGGGCACGTGCCAGATCGTGATCGGGCCGTCCGCGAAAGCACGAGCCAACACGTCGGCGAGCTCTGGCACATCTCGCACCGTCGCCTCGCGGACCTCGATCCCTAGAACGGAACCATCCATGGAGGGGACCCCCACGTCTCCCAGGGGGGTTCCGCATGGTAACTCCAACTGACCCGGACAGCTATGGTGAGGGCGACGGCTTGGTCGGTAGCCACAAGTCACCTGCGCCCCGGCGTCGTCTCCTTCACGATCGTTCGCTCGCCACCCCATATAAGTGCCAGCGGTCGGGGACGCCCTTCAGCTCGTGCTCTCCAGCGTCCTCAAAGGAAAGCCCAGAGCCCGCGACTAGATCTTTCACCGTCTGCGACACGAGCACCTGAGAGGCTCCCGCCCGCGCCGCCACTCTGGCGCCGATGTGGACCGCGATCCCACCAACCTTGCCGTTTATCATTTCAACCTCGCCGGTGTGGATGCCCGCACGCACTTCCACGCCGTGCCGCTGAACCGCCTCGATGATCGCCTGTGCGCACCTCACGGCCCGGGCCGGTCCGTCGAACGTCGCGAAGAAGCCGTCACCCGCGGTGTCCACCTCTGACCCTCGGTAGCGAGCCAGGAGGCTCCGAACAGCGGCATGGTGTCGCTCGACGATTTCCGTCCAACCGCGGTCACCTAACCGGGATGCTGTCTCGGTCGAGCCGACGATGTCCGTGAACATCACGGTCGCGAGCACGCGGTCAAACTGTGCTTCCTCGGATCGGATCGCGTCAGCCAAGCGAGCCACGGGTTCGACCACGTCCGATGGGTCCCCGAAGTACGGCTGCTCGTCGATCCCTCCTACCGACTCGATCCGTGCGGCCGGGATGAGTCCACGCAGGTACTCCATCTCTTCAGCGGATGTTCCTGCGTAGTCGCGCCGGTAGAGGAGCAGGGCCGGGACGTGGATTGCCGGCAGCACACCCCTCAGGTCGGTTTCGTACCAGATCCGCGCCTGTTCGACGAGATCGCCGGGAGCGGCGGCATGCCGCGTCCATTTGGCAGCCCAAGGAGCGAACGCTGGATCGTCGAGCGGCGTGCGCGCGCCCATCGCCTTCGAATACTCGACAATCGTGTCCTCGCGGCCCCAGCCCATGCTGAGGTCCTCGATTGTGTAGCGCCCAGCACTCTCAGGTTTCTGTCCCCAGGGATAGTCAGGAGCCCAGGCGGCCCGGGCACGAAAGTGCCAGAGGACCAGCGCGTACGCGCGTTCAGGGAATGTTGCCGCGTAGATCGCAGATAGACCGCCTCCGTCAGGACCTTCGCCGAGCAGGATGGCGCGCTCCGACTCCGCAGCGTCGAGGACCGCTCGGACGTCCTCCATCCGAGTCTCGAGATTCGGCGAGGCGGTCCTGTCGGACAGACCGATCCCGCGCTTGTCGAAGTGGATGACGCGGAAGGAACGACCAAGCATCTCCATCCAGCGCGCGTACGGCGGGTACTCCCACAGGATCTCGACGTGCGACAGCCACCCTTCGGACCACAGGAGATCGATGGGCCCGCCACCGGACACCTGGTACGCGATATGGACTCCGTCACTGGTGATCGCGTAGCTGGTCTGGGGAACCTTCACCCGCGTATCGTGGACCGCCAAGACCCATGGCCGCAAGCACAGCTGATCGCAGGCGGCTCCTCTTTGAAGGTGTCCTCCTCAGGAAGTTCGTGTGGGCCGTCGAGAGCGACCCGTCGTGCCCGGTATTCATCGCTTGGAGCATGTCGAGCGCTTCGCCGCCCCGGACCTCGCCGACGATGATCCGGTCCGGCGACATGCGGAGTGCGTTGCGGACCAGGTCGCGGACGATGACCTCGCCCCCGCCCTCGACGTTCGGCGGGCGCGACTCCAGCCCGATCACGAGCGCCGCTGACGCGGTCGGACGTGCCGGTGCCGCGCTTGTCGAAGCGGATCAGCCGTGCGAACGACCCGACGCGCTCGAAGAAGGCTGCGCGCCTGGGAATCGCCGTCTCGATCTCGAGATGGGTGACGAATCCGGGCACGAACACGACGTCGAATGGGCCATCGCCGCTCACCTGGTACGCGACGTGCACATCGCCGCTTTTCGCGTAACGCGTGTCCGCCTCCAGCACGCCAGGAGTGTTCAACGGCACTCGCGGCAGCGCAACCCGCGGACGTCGCTGAGATGGCCGGATGTGCCGATGATCGCAATCTCTTGACTGTCGCGGAGGACGATGTCAGCAGGGTTCCCCGACTGGCGTTGCCCGTCGACGGTGACACGGTCGGGAGCTCCGGCGAAGTCGGCGCTCAGGGCGCTGGGCTCCGCCGCCTCGCCCGCCGCATCGGCGTCTTAGCCCCGATGAACCCGAACAGGTAGCCGGTGGGAGGTTCCGCTTCCGTCTGACGCCAACGCCCCACCGGCCCCTCGTGCTCGAATGACGGCAGCGATCAGGCTAAGAGCCAGTCGGGTTAGGACACCTTGACAGCACGATCGCGCCTGCCTAGCGTCCCCGTTGGGTGACCCGGGGGAAGGGAGGCCCCATGAGGTGCGTCGTGAGAGCGCTATCTCGCAGCCCTGTCGTGGTCGCCGGGGCAGCGATCCTATCGACTGTGCTCGCGTCCTCGGCCTACGCGGCTGCTGGCGACCTCGACCCCACGTTCGGTGTGGGCGGCAGGGTCACCACCGACTTCACCCGCCGCTGGGACTTCGCGTACTCCATCGTTCTCCAGGACGATGGGAAGATAGTGACGGCGGGCGAGGCTGGAGCGGGCGGTTCCAACCCGAGGTTCGCGCTGGCGCGCTACGACACGGATGGCACCTTGGACACGAGCTTCGGCGGTGACGGGAGGCTGACCACCGACTTCACGACGCACGAGGACCTCGTGTACGCCCTGGCCATCCAGGGCGACGGGAAGATCGTGGCTGCCGGAACGGCCGGGCAGGACACCTCGAACTCGAAGTTCGCCCTCGCCCGCTACAACACGGACGGCACCTTGGACACGAGCTTCGGCGGTGACGGGAAGCTAATGACGAGCTTCGACCGGCACGCCGAGCTCGCCTTCGCCATGACGATCCAGGACGACAGCAAGATCGTGGTGGTTGGCGACGCAGGTGGGGGCGGCTCCCGCGAGACGTTCGCTGTGGCGCGCTACGAGACCGACGGGTCCTTGGATACGAGCTTCGGCGGAGACGGCAAGGTCAGGACGGATCTCTCCCCACGTACCGACGACGCCCTCGCGGTCGCGATCCAAGGCCATGGCAAGATCGTCGTGGCGGGAGGCGCTGGCGCGTTCACTCGGCACGAGAACTTCACACTGGTCCGCTATGACGCTGATGGATCGCTCGACGGGACGTTCGGTGGAGATGGCAAGGTCACCACGAGTTTCACCCGGCGTCCGGACGTCCCGTTCGCGATCGCGATACAGGCCAACGGGAAGATCGTCGTGGTCGGCGGCGCTCGGCAAGGCGCACGGAACTCGAAGTGGGCGCTGGCCCGATACGACGCCGACGGCACGTTGGACACGACGTTCAGCGGGGACGGGAGGGCGATCACCGACTTCACTCGCCGGGACGACGGTGCCTACAGCGTCGCCATCCAGGCCGACGGCAAGATCGTCGCGGCGGGGCTGTCTGGCTTCGGGACAGCCAACGCGAAGTTCGGCTTGGTGCGCTACGAGACCGACGGCACGTTGGACGGAAGCTTCGATACGGACGGGAAGGTGACGACCGACTTCACAACGCGGGCCGACAGCGCCTGGACCGTAGCCATCCAGGCCGATGGGAGGATCGTCGCCGTCGGCCAGGCTGGGAAGAGATTCGCTCTCGCTCGGTATCTCGCCGCCTGAACGTAGCACGACGACGTCCCGGAACGAGCCTCGCCCGTCTTCAGTTGTGGTCCTAAGGCCACAGTCCTCAAGGTCATAGCCCTCGAGCCGGCGGTTGTGTCCCGTTGCGGTCGCCTCAACGGCGCGCAGGACAGCAGCGCCGGTAGGCGGGCCGCGATCGCGGTCGCAACTGCAGCCATGGCGATCACGACGGCACTCGGCTGCAGGCGACTAGACCGGCCTCCAGGTCGCCAAGACGCGGGCCGCTTTTCACGGCCCGGATGTGGATCGATAAGACCCTGCCATGCAGCGCGTCCGGTAGCGAGACCTACAGGATCGTGACTCGGAACACCGCCGAGATCACGTCGGCCGTGCCGGGCTGGTTGCTGGCCGTTCCATTATCCGGCCCGGGGTGGGGCGGTGGCCCTGAAATGTGCGATCGATCCGATCACGTCGACCTCCACCGTCCGGAACGACTCATCCAGGATCTGGCGGAGGCCGTCGGCGGTGTCCCCGAGGTTGTCGAAGTCGCCTTTTCGGTTGAACGCCCAGAGGACCGCGCGAGCTTGCGGCGTGTGTCGTTCGGCGGTTCCCAAGACCGTGCCGCCGAACACCACGCCGCCCGGTTCGAGCACGGCGGCCACGTTGCGGATCGCGACGGCCTTGTGCGACTGGGGTCCGCGCAGGCAGTGGAGCACGTAGTTGAGTGCCGCCGAGTCGAACGGACCCACCGCCAGGGGTTTCATCACGTCCGCCTGGATAGTGCTCGGGTGCATCGCCGCCAACCTGTGGGAGGAGCGGACAAGCACGTTCGGGTTCGGGTCGAGCAGCGTGACCTCTGTCCCAGCCGGCGGCGCGGCTTGCTCGATGAAGTAGCCGGTGCCGGGGCCGACGTCGAGATGCTTGCGTCCAAGGTGCTGGCGATAGCGCTCGACGATCGGCGGGGTGGGGCACCGCCAGACCACACGGGCCATGAAGCCGAGCACGAACGGGTCATAGATCGCGAGCAGAAAGGGGTTGTAACCAGCTTGGCCTTTGTACGCAGGATCGTCGCGATCCATCTTCCCTGGCCCTTTCTGGCGATAACCCTATGACGGCCGAGGAAGCCCATCCAATCGACGTGAGGGCCGTGTACGTGGCAATCGGGAAAGGGGTTCTAAGAATGGGTGTGTACCGGCTGCCGTCTGACAGTCGCGCATCCACCAATGTGACGCAGCATCGACCTGATAGGCCAAGCGGGCAACGATGCGCTCGATCACGTAGAGGACCGCCTCCTCCCTCTCGAATAGACGGTCATCCGCCTTCACGATCCGCCCCTTCCGCTCCACGTATACGTCGTCAGGACCGTTCACC
>JALYLP010000077.1 GCA_030774195.1 Actinomycetota bacterium
GCAAGGGGCGCCACCGGCACTTGCTAGACTCGCCCCGGAGGCGTGCCGGAGCGGACGAACGGGACCGCCTCGAAAGCGGTTAGGGGTCTAATCCACCCCTCGCGTGTTCGAATCACGCCGCCTCCGCCATAGGGGTTCTCGAGGGAAGGTCGCCCGGCACCGAGCACATCACGAGCAACGGTGACGCCGCCGATGACCAGGACCGCTCTATCACCGGCGGCGCGGGTCGCTTGGGCGACGGCCGACTCGAGCCCGTCCGTCACGAAGGTGAACGTCAGGTGGTCGTCCTGTTTCGGCAAGAGGCTCGGCGGCTGGTGGGTCACCACGAAGATTGGCACCTGCAGCTCGTAGTTGCCGACGTACCAGTTCGGGTCCGCCATCTCGAAAGCCCGTTTGCCCATGAGGACCGCGGGCCGGCGCTTCCGTGCCCGTCGGCGGCGTACCCATCGACCGAGGTGGTCATGCTCACGATCACCTTGTCCATGCGGTCCCTCCCGTTCGCCCGTGACGTAGCCTCTGCCGATGCCTCGCCCGCTGCTGTTCCGCGCCGCCATCGTTTCATTCCTAGCCGCTGCGGCGCTGACGCCTCCGCCGGCTGTCGGGTCGATCCGAGTTGGTCGTCTCGGCATCGGAGATTCCGTGATGCTCGGTGCGAAAGACGAACTCCACGTACGTGGTTTCGGGGTGGTGGACGCCGTGGTTTCGCGCCAGTTCTACTCCGCGCCTGGTCGGGTCCTGTATTGGAAGCGTCTCGGCAAGCTTCCTAAGAACGTCGTGATCCACCTCGGCAACAACGGCATCGTCCAACTCTCCGATTGCTCCCACGCGGTGCAGGCGGCCGGGAGCCACCGACACGTGTTCCTCGTGACCCTCAAGGTGCCGCGTTCCTGGCGAGACCTCGACAACGATCGTCTGCACATATGCGCTCGGCGTTTCGCGAACGCGTACCTGATCGATTGGTACGCCGACAGCCATGACCACCCGGGATGGTTCGCGCGCGACGGCTATCACCTCACGGCGAGCGGGCAAACGGCGTACGCGTCGCTCATCGCCCGTCGGATCGCAGCCGTTCCGTGAGAGCCGCCCGGCCCGCTCGCTAGACTCGCCCCGGGTGGCCTGCCCGAGCGGACGAAGGGGCACGCCTGGAAAGCGTGTAAGCGCAGGAATGCGTTTCGAGGGTTCGAATCCCTCGGCCACCGCTCCCGATCAAGGCAGTCGCCAGCCGGGGCACTGCTCGGGGGCGACCGCGCCGGGGAGCGGGAGCTCGCTCTCCAAACGCCGTCGGACATCGTCGAAGTCCTTCCACGGAACGAACGAGACTCGGTCACGTTCGCACCAGCCCACGAGCGCGTCCTTCGCGAACACGATGTCCGCATAGAGCGCCCCGAACCGATCGGAGTCGCCCTCGCCGACGAAGGCGACCGGCCCCGGTGCCTCCAACACGGCGCGCATCTTGCAGGTCCCGCATCCGATGCACAGGCCGTGCCCGTTCGGGAACGTGATCGTGCCGTCGTCCCACTCGTTGGTGATGACGGGGACGCCGGCGACGTCGTGCGCCTGCAACAGCGGACGGATGTAGAAGCCGAACCCATCGGACACGAGCGTGACCGGAGCGCCGATCGTTCGAGCCCAATCGACGAACGGCGAGAACGTGGGATCGAGTGGGCAATGCTCGACTGCGTAGGCGACGAGCTCGTCCGTCGGCGCGTCGAGCATCGCCGCCTGGGCGGTGATGCCCTGGCGTGCGCCGACCTCTCCGCGAGCCCAGGCCTCGTCCCACCACGGCCACGAGGGGTCGCCGTACCGCATCAGGAGATGCTCGGCGACATCGTGCAGGCAGGCCGTGCCATCGAAGTCCACCAGGACCGATCGCACCGCAGGCATCGGTGCAGGGTACCGACCTGGGAGGATGCCGATGGTGAACCTCGAGCAGCTCGGGCGCGCGATGGCGGCGGCGCTGCGCGCGAAAACCCTCGCCGTTCCCGGCGGAGAGGTCACGCAGATCGATGGCCTCGAGGTGTACCTCTCGCATCTCCCCGATCCGGGAGAGAACTTCGCGTTCGTCGCGACAGAGCCGGAGGATCCCCGTGCGGCGTTGGCCGAAGCCGAGGCGGTCCTCCTCAGGAATGGTATGCCGTTCGGGATCGGCGTGCTCGCCGGTCGCCACCCGAGCGTCGATGCGGCCGTCCGCGCACGGGGGCATCGCGTCCTGTTCGCGGAGCCGGCGATGACGGCTCGCGTGGCCGATCTCGCCGAGGTACCGCTTCCACCGGATGTCCGCCTGGCCGATGCGAGGCCCGACGATCTCTCGGAGACCGCGGCGCTGGACGCGATCGCGTTCGAGGGCGACATCGACGTCTCCCGACGCATGTACAGCCACGG
>JALYLP010000078.1 GCA_030774195.1 Actinomycetota bacterium
CGGCCGAGGGCTCTTGCTCGGTGTGGGGGACACCGCGGCCGGTCCGAGCGAGCCAGCCGCGGACGGGGGGAGGTCCGGGGCATGCTGTTGGGCGGCGACCGCCACCGCGATGGCAGCCACCCCGCTCACGGTGAGGACGGCGGCAGCCACCGTGGCGACGAGGCCACGGCGACCACCGCGCATCAGGAACTCCTTCACGTCGATCCGGCTAGCTCGATGAGCCCTTCCGGATAGCGCGCCGACGGAGCTCGAACAGCGCGCCTGCCGCCACCAGCAGGGCGAAACCGACCCCCAGGACCGCCACGTCCTGCAATCCTGCGGTCGAACCACCACCGGTTCCGACACCGCCCGAAGGGAGGGGGGTCGAAGACGGCGTGGTCGTCGAGGGCGGCGTGGTCGTCGGGGGCGGCGTGGTCTGGGAGCCGCACGCCGCTCGCGTGATGGTATCGGTGTCCAACGTGACCGCGCCGTTCCGTGCCAACACTCTGCCCACCACAGTGACGCTGGTGGTCACAGTGATGGAAGTCAACGCCAGGATATTTCCCCTGAAGGTAGAGCTCGTTCCAAGCGTCGCTGAACTGCCGACCTGCCAGAAGACGTTACAAGCCTGTGCGCCACCCAGGAGGCTCACGTTACTACTCGACGCCGTGATGAGCGTGGACGCCATCTGGAAGATGAAGACACCATTGGGGTCGCCCTGGGCGTCGAGCGTGAGGGTCCCCGTGATCCCGAACGTGCCGGACGCCGAGTTGTACACCCCAGGGACGAGGGTCTGCCCGCCGAGCTGCGTGGCGATGGTGGTGACAGGTGTACGGCCAGCTGCGTCGTTGTACGCGGTGACCAAGTCGTTCTTGGCCCCTTGCGTGACAGCGTCGCCCGCGTGGTTCGTGCCATTCAGTGTCACGCAGTTGGCGGCCGGACAGGGAGCAAATCCGGTCTCACTGGTCGTCGGAAACGTCCCAACATCGCCAGTGATGGTCGTCTGGCCGGTGTTCGTGATCCCGGACCCGGCGAGAACGGCAAAGCTATCGGCCGTTCCAAGGCCTACCGGCGGTTGAGCCGCATTGGCGATGAGCGGCCCCGAGGCGAGCACACCGATGACAAGGACGAGCGTGATGCGCGCCGCCAGCGATCTGGACAAACGTGCGGCTGCGACGACTACTCTGGCTACCCGCTCCTGGAGCAAACTTGCCTCCGTCGTTCTGAGGACCCGTTCGGACTCGTCTGGTCCCTAACTCTCGAACTTAGCACCTCGTCGGCCCTTGTCAACGAACGGGTCGAGGCCCGCGCAGCGGCCTCGGCAACGAAGCGGGCGCACTCCGCGGGTCTCTGCGACGATACGACGACGATGGATGAGAGCCGCCACACCGACGACGAACCTTGCTTGCGTCGGCATCGACGAGATGAGATCGGAGGATTGATCCTGGCTGCGTGACGGGTCCCGGATAGATGCCGGCTGAGTATCTCTGAGGAACCGTAAGGATTCCGCGCTGGTCGGTTCCTATATGAAGAGAGGGCCTATGAAGAGAGGGCCTGAAGAGAGGGCCGGATGTGCGCGCGGACACGAGCCCGGGTGGCGAGCTGGAGCGCCTGTACCGGGACCAGCGGGACCGGATGTGGCGAGATCCCCTGGTCGAGCGGCGGACGGCCGGGTCTGGCTCGCCGGTAGGTCCACTTGCGTCTGACGAGCTCACGGTGCCAGCGGAGCAGCGTGGTCGGGGTGACGATGAAGGAAGGCCAACGGGACCTGGGCAGGATGCTCGCTGCTGCGGCGAGGAAGAGCGGTCGCGGCGCCGCAGTAGGGCCGCCGGCTTTGCGCTTCAGAACCTTGACCTGATGGCGAAGGACGAGGATCTCGACCTCACGATCGCGCTCGTCCCAAGCTGCCTCCGCTCGGGCCGTTGACTTGTCAAGTTCCGAAGCGGGCCCACGTACGCCTAAGAGGGCGGACAACGACGTGTTCGTGGCCGCGGAGTGGCCGATGGTCGTCAGGCGGCTAGGAGGAGCTCGCCGGCCAGGACGGGCGGTGTGCTTATGGTTCGCGTCGCTCCTCCGACATGTCGACAGCGCGTGAAAACTGACCCCCTGGGCGCACTTGAAAACTGACCCCTTCCCGACACCCTGGCTCCAGTCGAGCCGGGGAGGGAAGAGAGGTGTTGCAAGTGGAGGACTGGGCGGAGATCCGCCGGTTGCATCGGGCAGAGCAGATGCCGATCAAAATGATCGCGCGGGCGATGGGGGTATCGAAGAACACGGTGAAGGCGGCACTGCGAGCCGACGCACCGCCGCACTATGAGCGGCCCCCGCGAGGGTCGATCGTGGATGAGGTGGAACCGCGGATCCGGGAGCTGCTTACGGCCTGGCCCACGATGCCGGCCACGGTGATCGCCGATCGGATCAGTTGGACCCGCTCGATCCGGGTCCTGCAGGAAAGGGTCGCGGAGCTGCGGCTGGTCTACCTGCCGCCGGACCCGGCCAGCCGCACCACCTATCTGCCGGGTGAGATCGCCCAATGCGACCTGTGGTTCCCCGCGATCGAGTTGCCCGTCGGGCACGGACAGGTGCGCACCACGACGCAGCTGCCCGTGCTGGTGATGGTCACCGGATATGCCCGGTGGCTTTCCGCGACGCTCATCCCCACCCGCTCCACCCCCGACCTGTTCGCCGGATGGTGGGCACTCATCGAGGAGCTCGGGGCGGTGCCGCGGGCGTTCGTCTGGGATGGCGAGGCCGCCGTCGGCAAACGACGAGGCGGGGTGACGCTTCTTGCCGAAGCCACGCACGCGTTCCGTGGCACCCTCGGAGCAAAGGTGCTCATCTGCAACCCAGCCGACCCCGAGTCAAAGGGCTTGGTCGAGCGATCCAACGGCTTCTTGGAGACCTCGTTCCTTCCCGGGCGGACGTTTACCTCCCCCCAGGACTTCAACTCCCAGCTTCGCGCGTTCACCGCGAAGGCAAATCTGCGCCGGCGCCGGGCGCTGGGCTGTGCTCCCGCCGAGCGGATCGATGCCGACCGCGCGGCCATGCTTGCCTGCCCCCGGTCGCACCGGTCACCGGCTGGCGCCATGGGCTGCGCCTTCCTCGGGACCACTACGTGCGGTTGGACTCCAACGACTACTCGGTGCACCCGTCGGTGATCGGACGCCGGATCGAGGTCACGGCGGACCTCGAGCGCGTGCGCGTGTTCGCAGACGGCCGCTGCGTGGGCGAGCACGGACGCATCTGGGCGCGCCACCAAACGGTGTCCGACCCCGTGCACGTGCAAGCGGCGCGGACACTTCGCGCCGAGCATGAAGCGGTGATGCATGCCCCCGAACGACGCAGCGATCAGCCCGTCGAGCTGCGCGCGCTCACCGACTACGACGCGGCCTTCGACATCGACGGCGGCGAGGTCGCCTATGGGGGCCACCGCGACCACACGCGATGTCACCTCCGAGCTCGCGTTCCTCACCCGGGCGCTGAAGGCTCCGTCGCTTCGCGAAGCGGTGCCGCGTCTGGCCGAGCGGGCCCGAGCGGAGTCCTGGAGCCATGAGGAGTTCCTCGCCGCCTGTTTGGCCCGCGAGGTCTCATCCCGAGAGTCCCACGGTGGTGAGGGCCGCATCCGAGCGGCTCGGTTCCCCGCGCGCAAGTCGCTCGAGGAGTTCGACTTCGACCATGCCCGTGGGCTTCGCCGCGAGGCCATCTCTCACCTGGGCACCCTGGACTTCGTCGTCGCGCGCGACAACGTCGTGTTCCTCGGCCCGCCCGGCACCGGCAAGACCCACCTGGCGATCGGGCTGGGCATCCGAGCGGCCCAAGCCGGACACCGGGTGGCGTTCGCGACGGCCGCCGAATGGGTCGCACGCCTGGCCGAGGCGCACCACGCATCTTCACTCCAAGACGAACTGCGTCGACTAGTGCGGGTTCCGCTGCTGGTCGTCGACGAGGTGGGTTACATCCCGTTCGAGCCGGAGGCGGCCAACCTGTTCTTCCAGCTCGTGAGCTCGCGCTACCAGCGAGCGTCGCTGATCGTGACCTCCAACAAGCCGTTCGGCCGATGGGGCGAGGTCTTCGGCGATGACGTCGTAGCCGCCGCGATGATCGACCGGCTGGTCCACCACGCCGAGGTCGTCGCGCTCAAAGGCGACTCCTATCGGCTCAAGGACCGCGATCTCGGCCGTATCCCCGCGGCCACAACAGAGGACCAATGACCCACGAGGGGGTCAGTTTTCGGATGCAGCCAGGGGGTCAGTTTTCGGCCGCCGTTGACACGACACAGCAATGCAAGCAAATGCCGTTTCCCGCCAGAGCTCGGGGTCGGCGAGGAACCGCTCCGGCGGGTAGCCGAACATCTCCTCGGCCTGGGGGCTGGATGACCCCCTCCGCAGCGCCGACTTCCTGGAGGTCGAGAAGTTCCCCACGCTGACGTTCTCGAGCACCGCCCTCCGTCATACGGGCGGGAACACCTTCCAGCTCGACGGCGACCTCACGATCAAGGACATCACCCGTCGGGTCACGCTCGATGTCGAGTTCCTCGGTGTGAGCGACACCCCGTTCGGGACGAAGGTCACCGGCTTCTCCGCCACCACCGAGATCGACCGCCACGACTGGGACGTCACCTGGAACGTGGCCATCGAGACGGGCGGCTGGCTGGTCGGCCGGAAGGTGGAGATCGCGCTCGAGATCGAGGCGATCTACCAAGACTGAGTGACACCTCTTAGTCGACTGCGCCGGGTGATGGCTACTTCTTCGTGAGGCGCCACCCGGCCGGGAGCAGCCCGGCCGCGAGCAGGAGCTTCAACGTGTCCCCGATCACGAACGGCGCGAGGCCGAGCTCGAGGGCCCGCGCCAGGGACACGTCGAGCGCTTGCATGAGCCACGGTATCGCGACGGAGTACAGCACGACCTCGCCGAGGAACATCGCGGCGGGTCGAGCCGCGGAGCGTCCGGTCCCATCCGCGCTCCGACAGCCACCCGACGGCCGCCGCGGCCAGGACGAACCCGAACAGGTACCCGCCGGTCGCCGACGACAGCCTCAGGAACTCGACGCCGGAGTCGCCGCCGGAGAAGAACGGAAAGCCGATCGCCCCCTGCAGCAGGTACAGCGCCATCGCGATCACCCCAAGGCCGGGGCCGAGCGAGGCGCCGACCAAGAGCACCCCGAGCGTTTGCCCGGTGATCGGCACCGGTGTGAACGGCAGCTTGATCTCGAGTTGCGCGAGGCCGGCCACGAGCCAACTCCCGGCCAGGGCGAGGAAGACACGCCAGGCGACCTTCGGGCGAACCTTCGCGGGCGAGACGGCGAGGGCGAGCGTGGACATCTGGTGCTCCTTCGGTTCGGCGGTCGGCAGCAGGGTACGTCCTGGAATAGGCCCTCGGTAACATGAACGGCTGTGCCGCCTTATGCGAGAGGGCTAACCGTCGCGACCCACGACGAACCAGATGCCGTGGACCGGCTCCTCGCCCATGTTCCAGAGCAGACACCACGCTGAAGCCGGCCTCGGCCAAAGCCCTTCTACCGGCCGCGAGGTCGTCCATGCTCGACGCTTGCTACGGTGGCCGATGTGATCGTTCGGTTCCCCCGATCAGCGTGGCGGCCGATCGCAGCCGTGATGCTGCTGGTGTTGATCGCCTGTACGTCGACGACCAAGCCGTCGCCCTCGGTCGGGAGCCCATCTCCGCCGGCGCCGGCGTCGCCTGCCCCTTCGGTCTCGCTGTCGGAGGGTCCCGGGCCGATCGGCGTCTTCGGCCGCGTCCGGGTCCAGGCGCCGGCCGGCGGCTCGTTCCTGGTGTACGGCGCCTATCCGCACGTCGAGTCGAGCTGCAGGGACGCCGAGCAGCCGCGGCTCACGGCCCGGTACCCCGGCACGCTCGCGGTACGCCGCGCCAGCGACGGCACGCTGTCGCTGACCGTTACGCTGCCGTTCGAGGCGTACCTGCAAGGCATCGCGGAGGTGCCGCCGTCGTGGCCGGCGGCGGCGCTGGAGGCGCAGGCGATCGCCGCCCGCAGCTACGCTCTGGCGACGACCGGGTGGAGCGGCTCGCAGGGCGAGACGCTGACGACACCGATCTGCGCGACCAGCGCGTGCCAGGTCTATCGCGGCATCCCGGTTCCGCCCGAAGCCGACATCCGACGCTGGTACCACGCTGTTCGAGCCACCTCGGGCGAGGTCCTCCTGTACGAGGGCAGGCCCGCCGAGACCGTGTACTTCTCTACCTCAAACGGGCACACGTACGGCAACGACCAGGTCTTCGGCAGTGCCCCGCTGCCGTACCTGCGCCCGATCGTTGAACGCGACGACGGGGCCTCACCGACCTCGCAGTGGCGGGTCCGGCTTTCGTTCGCGGACCTCGCGAGGTTCCTTCACGCGGCCGGCCGATGGCCCGGCGGGCGTGCGATCTCGAGCATCCGCCTAGACGGGACGACGATCGTCGTCTCGGGAAGCGGTGCGTCCCGTTCGATGGACCTCGACACCTTCCGCGACGACGTAAACATCTGGGCGCCTTGCCTCGAGCCGGGTCGGTACCCGCCGGCCTCGCTGCCGGTCACAATCCCGTCCGAATGGCTCACGGTCTCCTCGGAGCGGGACGCCGCGGTGGTGACGGGACGCGGATGGGGGCACGGCGTCGGCATGGTCCAGTGGGGCGCCTACGGGAAGGCGCTGCTCGGCTACTCCGCGTCAGACATCCTCGCCTACTATTACGGGGGGTTGCGGCCGCAGACCTATCCCGAACCGGGGCTGATCCACGTGCGGGTCGCGAGCGGCTTGACCTCGCTGCGGATCGCGCCGTCGGGTCCAGGTGCGACGCTGGACGGGCGCCCGCTCGGTCCCGGGCGAGTGTCGATCACGGGTGGGGACCGGCTGACCGTGACGAGCGAGCCAGGATGAACCGGTCCGTGGAAGGGTGCGGCGGGCAGGACCCGCGCCGACCCAGGACGGGCGAGCGGTGCTCGAGGATCTCGGCTCCTCGGGCGGCACGATGGTGAACGGCTCCCCGGATCTCGGGGCCGGTGTTCCTGGTCGGCGGCGGTCGGTTCCGTGCTCCGGTTCGCAGGGCTGACCGACTTACTGGGAAACGAGGATCGCAAACGGGAGCTTGCCGAGGACGACTCGAACCTGGAACGGGAGATCCTGCTCACACGAATCCACGAGACCGTCGACGATCGCAGATTCACGCTCAAGGAACTGCACGAGCTGACCAAGGACAACGCGGAGATGGGGTTCGCGGTGTCGCCGTTCCTGAGGCCGAAGACTTCATGGCAGGACCCCGAGGCTGTCAAGCAGCTCGGGTACGCGGTCCGAACTTTCCGGGACGGAACCTACGGCGGGTTGAAGTTGGTCAAGGTGGGATCGGGTCGTGACGGAGCGATCTACACCGTGACGATGGTGACAACGTGATGATGTCCTAGGGATGGTCAAGTTCAGACGTAAGAAACCTCTCCTTCTGGCGGCAGTCATCACCATCACCGCACCGGCACCCGGCGTCAGGGTCCGCCATCGCGAACCGAGGCCGAGGGCGCCGCGGGGTCGGGTTCGGCACGAAACGCCCCGGCCCATCTGGAAACCGCCCCCGGCTAGGCGTGTACGAGGCTTGGGCTACCCCCATTCTTGGGGAAACGCGCTCAGGCACGATTTCTGGGGCTTCGGCCCCTTCTAGGCACGAGAGAGGGCCCTGTGAAGACATCCACGCGCCGCCACACCCACAAGGTGCTCGCCTGGTTCTTCCTGGCGCAGGTCCCGATCGCGCTCTACGCCCAGTTCTTCCTGCCCGACCTGTTCAGCCACCTGTGGAGGACGTACCTCATCTTCCTGTCCCTGTACGCGGTTGTCTCGACGCACTGGGCCGGGGCAGCAGCCGAAACACCCACGAAGGAAGACTGACCCTGAAGGAGAAGTAGATGAGTGAGCCCGGAACCGAGAAGCAGAGCGCGGACATCGAGCCCGAAGACACCGCGAAGCAGAGTGAGAACGTCAAGCCCGGCGATACCGCGAAGCAGAGCGCGAACATCCCGCCCGCCGGTCGCGCAGAGTCGGATCAGAACGCCGACGACGTGACGCGGGAAGCCTAACCCGCCTCCCCCAACCAGAAGGAGCAGCAACATGGACCACAGCACGATCGCAGCAATCCTGTTCGCAGTCGCGGCAGTAGTCGCGGCCCTCAAGGCCGTCGAGGCCAACCTCTTCGCGAAGTACGACCGCGTAGCGGCCGCCATCGCTGTTGCCGCGGCTGGTCTCTTCGTCCTCTTCCAGAACTTCTACAAGTAATCCCTGCAGCAGGCGGCCGAGGCGCCCCGCGCGCCCCGGCCCCTGAACTACTACCCCGAGAGGCTGTGAGAAATGACCACCGCCGGTAACCGGGATGGTAACGGGAACCACCACGGGGAAGATGGTCGGTTCGTCAGCAAGGACGCCCTTGAGGCGCAGGCCCGGCTGGTGGACCGCATCTTCGAGGAGCGCGAGAAGAGCACGGAGTTCGCGCGCTCGCAACTTGAGCGGGCCCTGAACGAGTACCGGGACGCAGTGAACAAGGCCCTCGTCGAGGCGAAGGCCGCGGCCGACGCGGTGAACAGGGGCATCAACGAGCGCCTGGATAACCTGGAGTCCGGCGGTGCCCCGTTCGCCTCCCGTCTCGACCAGAGCCTGACCGAACTGAAGGAGGACGTGGAAACCCTCAAGACGGATACTGTCAGGAGCACAGGCGAGGAGCACACACGTCTGAAGCGTGATGT
>JALYLP010000079.1 GCA_030774195.1 Actinomycetota bacterium
CCCTTCAGCTCGTGCTCGCCGGCGTCTTCGAACGTGAGGCCTGATCCCGCGACCAGGTCCTTCACCGTGGAAGAGACGAGCACTTCGCTGGATCCGGCGAGCGCGGCGACGCGAGCGCCGATGTGGACGGCGATACCGCGCACGGCGTCGCCTGCGAGCTCGATCTCTCCCGTGTGGCAGCCAGCCCGGATCTCGAAGCCGAGATCCCGCACCGCGTCCCTGATCGCCTCGGCGCATCGCACCGCCCGAGCGGGGCCATCGAACGTCGCGAGCAGCCCGTCGCCGGTCGACTCTACGTACCGCCCGCGGTGTCGCTCGATCTCTCGTCTGGCGCGCTCGTTGTGTGCTGCCAGGACATCCTTCCATTGAGCATCGCCGGATCGCGCCACCCTCTGGGTGGAACCGACGATGTCGGTGAACAGGACCGTCGCCAGGACGCGGTCGATCTCTGCTGGGGGCTTCTGGGCGCCGATGAACTCGCGGATTGAGGCGAGCCAGTCCTCGGCGTTATCCCAAAGGAACGAGGTGGGGGCAGTGATGGTCCGGTGCTCCGCGTCGGGGATCAGCGCGGCCGTTGCCTCAGCGAGACCGACGTCTTCTGGATACGGAACAGGCTCCAGCTCGAGGGTCCGCGTCCGCACACGCAAAGCGGGCAGGACGTCGCGGACGTCATACTCGCCCCAGAGCCGGAAGAAGTCCGCCGCGGTCGCTGGACCACAGAAGGCACGTTGCATCTTGGCGAGCCAGGGCACGAGGCCGTCAGTGCGCCCCTCGACCTGCGCTCCGTATTGTTCTCGTATCCCGGCGTCAGTTCCCCAGCCTGTGGCGATGACCGTGGCACTGAACCGCTCGAGCCATTCTCCGGTTTCGCTAAACGGCCAGTCCGGCGCTCGCGTCCCCTTTGCCGCAGCGAAGGGCCAGAAGAAGCTTGCGGCCCTTTCAGGGTGCGCGGCGGCGAAGAACGCGCAGACCATCCCGCCGTCCGACGTGCCGAACAAGTGGGGTCGTTCCACCTTCGCATGATCGAGCACGGCGAGAAGGTCGGAGGCTCGCGTTTCGAGGTCCGGCAGTCCGGCACCGGCGTCAGATAGGCCGGTTCCTCGGCGGTCGTGCACGATCAGCTGAACAGAAGATGCGAGATCGAGCCAGAAGCGCGAACAGGGCTCGTACTCCCACATCACCTCGACCTGCGTAGCAGCCGCGCCGAGGTGGGCGACCTCGATCGGCCCGTTCCCGATCGCCTTGTAGGCGATGTAGCCCCCGTCTGGGGTCGGCGCGTACGCGGTCTCGGGGAGGTCCACGCTCGCATCGTCGCCTGGATGGGACCGCGCGGCAACCGGGCGCCCACCGGAGCAGAGAAGGGGGGTCGCGGTCACCGAAGTCATGGTGAACGGATCCGACGACGTATACGTGTAGCGGAAGGGGCGCATCGAGAGGGTGCGCGATCGGCTATTCGAGGGGGAGGAGCCGGTCGTGCACCTGATGGGCTGGTGTGGCAGCTCGCCCGTCTGTGTGTCAACGCGGACAAGTGGGGGGGTCGGCTCCGCCTCAGGGTTTGATGATCCAGCTCATGAGACCGCCGGGTCCGAAGCTCGCTCAGCTTCTTGAGCAGCAGCTGCGCATCGCCGCGCTCCTGCGCTAGCTTCCGGCACCAGTGGGGAGCAAGCGGTAGGGTGGGTGCTTGCCGCTCAAGGGGTGCGTGATGCCGCTCTTCAAGCGTAAGCAGCCAGCCCGACCGATGTATCCGTTCACTGTTCCGCTCTTCGAATTCCGCTTGACCGAAATCAAGCGGGAGTGCGAGGTGTGGGTGATCCATCCAGACGGCTCGGGCCTCAGGGAGATCACCACGGCCTCCGAGAGCACGACCAACGCGTTCCCTGTGTGGTCTCCCGACGCGACGAAGCTCCTCTTCGAGCGGACGAACAAGCGCGGCGAGGCACTGTGGATCGCGAACATCGATGGCAACCAGCTCACCAAACTGACGGACATCCCTGGCGACACGGGTTACACATGGGGGACGGCTCTCGTTGGTTGATCAGAGAGCGCTGCGGTGAAGCGGCTGGCGGGACTTCTCGTCGCGGCGATCCTGGTGATTGCTGGGTGCACGTCGAAGACGACGGCTTCCGTCGGCGTCGCGTCGCCGAGCTCGACGTCGTCCGTCAGCGCAGCTCCACTCCCTGCACTCGTTGGACAGTGGGAGCTGAAGCGCACCTGCGCCGCGATCGTAAGGGCCTTGACGCGCGCAGGCCTCCCGGAACTTATCCCCCAGGACATCGGGGAAACGCTCAAGGGAGTTCCCTCCGATGCTCCCCTTCCGGCCGGTTGGGACCCATCACACCCCTGCCACGATGCCAGGCCACCGACCGTGCATTCGCATACGTTCTGGGCGGACGGCTCGTTCAACTCTTATGACCAGCACGGCGCCGAGGTCGACGCCGGGCCCTACCGCTTCCTCGATGACAACACCGTCCATCTCTGTTCCGACTCCAACCTCTCCTGTGCGAAGAACGATTGGGCTGCCACCTTGCATTACCGGATCATCAACAGCGACACGGTCGGCTTCAGCGTTGTGATCCCGAAGGATTGCTCGACCAAGCAGTGCCAGTCTGCCCTCGGTTGGGCCTTCGCAGTGTCCTACCCCGGCCAGACCTGGACGCGTGTGACCTCGGGTCCGAACGTACCGCCGGGGTCCGGCTCCTAGGGCGATCGTCCGGAGACGATCTGCGCGAGACTGGGTTCGTGCATCTCTGGCTCCTCCGTCATGCGAAGTCGAGCTAGGACGCCGCCGGCCCGCGCGATCAGAGCGGCGACCTCCTCCGCCGACGCGGTCAAGCGCCTCGGGATCGAGATCGATCCTCGGCGACGACGTCGGTGGGCTCGCGGTGGCGATCGGGGCGCGGGTCGGTGCGAAAGCGAGAGCCTCCGAGGTCCTCGTCTCCCGGATCGTCAAGGAC
>JALYLP010000080.1 GCA_030774195.1 Actinomycetota bacterium
AGGTGGATTCGGGTCGTCCGGATGCACCATCCGAACGGACAGCAACGGGGTCGCGTACCTCTTCGCCGAGAAGTTCCAGAACCCGCTCCAGAGCGGCCTCCCGACGCACGGCAAGCAGATCATGTTCCGGTCTACGGACGGCGGCTTCCACTGGTCGAAGGCGAAGACGCTGTTCACGAACACCGACCCGTGCTTCTTCGTGGATCCGCTGTCCGGCCGGTGTGTTATGGACGGGTACACGGGTGCCCGCACCGACCTGGCATCGGTCCCGAGCGTCGACATAGCGAACGGTGCACCGGCCGGCGCCGACGCCACGAACCTCATCGTCGACGCATGGGCCGACGCGAGCGCCGGTCTGAACAACGAGGCGGCTCGGGTCGCGTGGTCTTCCGACGGCGGCGCGACGTGGCACGGCCCGACCGCGGTCTCGCTCCCCGGCGACCGGCCGATGTACGCGGCGCCGGCGATCTCGCCATCGGGTGATAGGGCGTACGTCGTGTACGAAGCCGTGACGTCGCCCTGGCTCGGTGACGACGTGACGACCCCTCGGCCGTGGCACGGCGTCTTCCTCTCGGCCGCGATCAACGGCGGAGGCCCGGGAGCGTGGGACGTCGTGTACGACGGTCCGCTCGCGGACCTTCGATCGTCGTTCCCGGGTCACCGCTTCCGTGAGGAGAGGGTCGGCGACTACGTCTACGCGGCGGCGAGCCGTGACTACGGCGTCGGACTATGGATCGACGTTCGGAACGCAGCCGTGTGTCCGGCGATCCAGCAGTGGCGGGCTGCGTCGCTCGCCGCCGGCGACATCGTGATCCCGGCTCCGTGGCCGCTCACCGATTGTCCAGCCACGTGGGGGAACATGGACGTTTGGGCGGCAACGACGGGCTGATGTTCGGTTCCGGT
This sequence comes from Actinomycetota bacterium, assembly GCA_030774195.1. Lineage (GTDB taxonomy): Bacteria > Actinomycetota > UBA4738 > UBA4738 > HRBIN12 > AC-51. The sequence continues at coordinate 904 of JALYLP010000080.1, forward strand.
TCGGCCTGAACACAAGCCCGGCCGCGGTCGGGAACGTGGGGGCCGACGGTCCATCAACCCGCGGGCACGAGCCGCTCGAGCGTCGCGGGCAGCGCCGACAGGTCAGGGAGCTCCCCAGCCCTCGGGATCTGGCTCGACTCACCGAGCCGGTTGATCCACACGCACGGGAGCCCGAGCGCCGCGGCGGGCTCGACGTCGTGGAACAGCGAGGCGGCCACGTGGACGTGGCGGCCGCGGTCGGCGCCGGTCCGACGGAAGAACGTCTCCCAGTGGGCGAACGCCGGCTTGTACGAACCGATGTCGGACGCGACGACCAGCTCGTCCACGGGAACGCCGATCGAGCTGAGCGAGGCGTCCAGGTAGTCCGCGTCGGTGTTCGAGAGGATCGCGAGCCGCCACCCGGCCTCGCGGAGCCGACCGAGCGACCCTGCCACTTCGGGGAACGGCTGCCACCACGCCACCGAGTCGGCCAGCACGGCGCTGGCGCCGTCCGGCACGGCGAGCTCCCTCGACGCCCCGATCTCGACGACTGCCCGCGTCAGGACCTCACGGTACGAGCGCGTCCCGTCTTCCTCGAGCCTGGGCTCGGCCTCGTGGTATGAGGCGAGCAGCGCCTCGGGGTCGTCGTCCGGCCAGATCCCCGCGAGGGCCGCCCGGATCCCAGCGTTCCAGTCGATCAGCGTGCCGTAGCAATCGAAGGTCGCCCATCGGTCCACGCCGAGCAGTCTAGGAAGGGCCGGCTATGGACGAGTAGCGAAGTCGTACGGTCGCCTACTCGAACGGATCGCGTACGTCGATCGAACGGAACCGCCGGAAGTCGCGACCGTGCGTCCACACGGAGCCCACCCCGTTCTCCCGCATGAGAGCGACCAGGTGAGCGTCGGACACCAGGTTCGCGCGGGCGTCCGCCTCCAGGGCGACCTCCTGGAACCGTGGCCAGAACCGCTCATGCTCCCCGGGCATCTGGATGTGGGGCAACCGCGCCAGCGCCTCGACGTTCCCGATCGCGGTCTCGAGGGAGAGCGGTCGCGAGAAGATCGCGGGATGGGTCGAGATCCGCAAGTACGCCATCACCGTTGGCCAGAACACGTACACGATGTCCGGGCCGCGCGCGACCTCTCCGACCAGATCCAGCGCTCGCTCATGGAACGGACTCGACTCATCGGACGCGTATAGAAGAACGTTGGCGTCGAGCGTGGCGCTCATCCAGGCTCCATCGCCCGGCGGACGGCCTCCTTGTCCTCGAGATCGATCCGCGCTCCCATCGGCGCGGTGCTCCACGCGAAAGGGGAGCCCGGTGGCTCGGGCTCGTTGCGGAGTTGGGCTGCAAGCAGCTCGGACACGAGCTGGCCGAGCGTCTTGCCGCCTTCCTGACGCTGGCGGCGTTTGAGCGCCCGAAGAACGGAGGCGTCGATGTCGATCGTCGTCCGCATGATGTGTGATGTTACGAACCCAGACATCTGATGTCTAG
>JALYLP010000081.1 GCA_030774195.1 Actinomycetota bacterium
CCCTGATACGCAGGGCACCAGCAGCGGGCACGCGCTCGTGTTGGAGACGCTCGATCTGAGCGAAACGCTCCCATCCAGCGGCAGCTTCGCTGCGACGGTGGGCGTCACGGTCCAGGGGAACGACGGCGACGGCGACGTCTTCGTCGGGATCGGCCCGGCCGCCGACGTCGCGCGGTACCTCGATCACGTCCAGGTGGACCGCATCGTTCAGGTCAATTGGCCGGGGGGGATGCGCACCGAAACCGAACCAGGGACGAGGCGGCCGAAGCCTCCGGATACGCGCCCGTTCTGGGTCGCCAAGACGCACGGGTCCCCGGCAACGCTCACGTGGCCGGTCGCCGCCGGCGACTGGACCCTCGTGATCATGAACGCGAGCGCCGCCGCCCCGGTATCCGTGATCGCATCGGGGTCCATCACGCTCCCGGCGCTCGGCCCAATCGGCATCGGCCTGCTCGTCGCCGGACTCGTGATCCTCGTCGGGGGCGTGCTCCTGACGATCAGCGGAGCGAAGACGCCGTCGGCACGCAAGGGCGTCCCTCCCCCACGGCCGGACGAACCCGCGCCGGGAATCAGCTGACGCGCTCGGCGGCTTCGTCCAGATCCGCGCGGCTATCCCTGCGAGCGGCGGCGACCAATACGACACCCGTCGCAACGATCACGATCGCTCCCCCGACGATGGCAAGGGGCGGCAGCGTCTCGCCGAGGAGGATCCACGCGAGGGTCACCGTGATGACGGGCGAGCACTGGGTGATGAGGGCCGATAGCCACGAATCGACGTGCCGGTGCGACCAGATCACCAACGTGTGCCCGACGAACCCCGGGACGAGTGCGACGCCCACGATCGCGAACCAGTCTCGCGCGGTTGGCCACGCCGGGACGCCCGCCAGCAGGAACGCGGTCGGCGTCATCACCAAAGCCGCTGCGAGCATCACGCAGGCGAAGTACACGATGGGGTCGGCACGCTCGCGCACGTGTCGCGAGAAGAACCAGTACGCGCTCCACGTTGCGATCCCGCATGCCGCCAGCAGATCGCCGAAGGGACTCCACGACGGCGATCCCGAGGACGCGATCGCGACCACCGCGACCCCGACGAACGAGACCCCGACCAACACCCAGTCCCGTCCCTCGATGTGCTCGTGCAGACGACGCGCCGAGACGATGGCGATCGCGACCGGGGCGAGCGCGCCGATCAGGGCGACATCGGCGATCGTGGTGTGTTTGATCGCGCTGAACCCGAGCCCGATGTCCGCGGCGAAGAACACCCCGCCCAGCGCACATGCGCGGAAGGCTTCGCGTGACAGGCGGCGTCGCGTCCCGAGGAGGGCGATGCACGAGATCGCCGCGCCTGTCCACAACCGGAACATCGCGAAATGCAGCCCGTCCAGGCTGCTCCACTTCACGAGGACGTAGCCCCACGCCCACGCGAAGGTGGCCACCCAGACGGCAACGATGCCGAGCTGTCGCGCCGATCGAGCGGAACTGGTCGCGCGGTCGAGCATGGCCCATCTTCCCAGTCGGTCCCGCTGCTAGTCTCGGCCGATGCGTGAGCACCGAGGGCTCGCTGCGGCGATCGCGATCACTTCGTTCGCGTTCCTCGTCACCCTCCCGTTCACGATCCCGGCCACCTTCTGGGTCGTGGTCTTCGTCTACGCGATCGTGAAGGCCGCCGGGTCGGCGCCCGAGCAGGCCGACCCCGCCGCGCTCCTCCTCGCGATCGTCGCGATCGTGACGTTCTTCACGCTCGCGATCGGCGTGGCGGTCTCGCTCCTGGGCCGGGCGATGAGCCCGAAGCGTCGAGACGGGCGGTCCTGAGGCTCAGCGGGCTCGGGCCCACCATCGCCCGTCCCGCCGATCCACCGCGATGTCCATCCCGTAGCAGCGCGACAGCGCATCGTCGGTGAGGACCCTCTCGACCCGCCCCCTATCGGTCACACGGCCTGCCGTGAGCAGCGCGGCGTGGGTCACGGTGGAGGGGATCTCCTCCAGGCGGTGCGTGGCCAGCACGGTGGTCGGCGCTTCGGGTCGGGTCGCGGCCGATGTCATCGCGGCGAGGAGCCGTTCGCGCGCAGGCAGATCGAGCCCGGCGGCCGGCTCATCGAACAACAACAGCCCGTGCGCGCCGAAGAGTGCCCGGGCGATCAGGATCCGCTGCCGTTCTCCCGACGAGCACGACGCGAGCGGCCGATCGGCGAGCACCGACGCCTTCCCGGTCAGCACGACGTCCTCGACGACGAGGGCTGGACGCATCCCGCGCTCACCGAACGGCCGCCCCGTACGGTGATTCCAGCAGCTCGCGCACCTCACCGTCGTCGTCGAAGAACAGGAACCGGTCCATCAGCCGCATGAACCAACGGTCGTGCGTGACGGCGACGACGGTCCCTTCGTACCGACCGATCGCCTCTTCCAGCGCGTCCGCCGACGCGACGTCCAGGTTGTCCGTCGGCTCGTCCAACAACAGGAGGGTCGGAGAATCGATCTCCATCAACATGATCTGGAACCGTGCCTGCTGGCCGCCGGACAACACCTGGTACGGGTTCCCCGCCACGTGATCCAGCTCGTAACGACGGAGAGCAGACATGGTGCCGGTTCGATCGAGCCCCTTCTTCAGCACCACATCGCGGATCGGCTGGTCGCCCACGTCGCCCCGTTCGTGCAGCTGCGTGAAGTGCCCCGGCGTCACCCGTGCACCGAGCATCCACTCTCCATCGTGGGGAACGGGCTCACCGGCGAGCAGCCGGATGAGATGCGTCTTCCCCGTCCCGTTCGGCCCGATCACACCCAATCGCTCGCCGAACCGCACCTCGGCGTCGAACGGCTCGACGATCCCCCGGATCGACAGGCCGCGCGCGCGGAAGACCACCTTCCCGGTTCGGCCGCCGCCGAGGCGCATCTTGACGTCCTGGGTCGCGGCCTTCTCGGGCGGCTTCTCATGCGTCTCGAACCGCTCGAGCCGGTGTTCGGCCGATCGCGCCTTCGACGCCCAGCCGTCGTTGTACGCCGCCTTGCGCTTCATCTCCTTCACCATCGCGCTGAGTCTGTTGCGCTCGTCCTCGTACCGGCGGTGGCGCTCGTCGAGTCGCTCGACCCGGGCATCCCGCGCCTCGGCATAGGTCGAGAAGCCTCCGACGTGGGTCCACGCCGCGCGCCCCTCGAGGGTCACGATCCGGGTCGCCGCGCGGTCCAGGACCGTTCGGTCGTGTGAGACGAACAAGATCGTCCGGGGGTCCCCTACGATGGTCGTCTCGAGCCAACCCTTGCCCTGGATGTCGAGGGTGTTGTCCGGCTCATCCAGCAGGAGGACGTCGAACGGCGACGCGAAGACGATCTCCAGGGCGAGCCGCTTGCGCTCCCCGCCGGAGAGCGTGTCCACCGTCCGCTCGGCGCTCTCCGGATAGCCGCCGCCGAACGCCGCCTGTGCGCAACGGTCCCACA
>JALYLP010000082.1 GCA_030774195.1 Actinomycetota bacterium
GTGCTCGAGTGCCTCTCGGCAGCGCCGGTCCAGGTCCTGCTTGCCGACCACGATCGTGTGGTCGTGCCACGTGCAGCTGAAGATCTCGGTCTCGCCGTAGTCGGGCGGGGCTGCGATCATCCGACGCACCCCGAACCTCGCCTCCTCCGCGGCGTGCATTCGCAGCGAACCTCGCGAGCCTTCGAGCCGGTACCAGCCCAACCGAGGCCTTCGTCCGAGGCCGCAGAGGACATTCACGGTTTGCCCATCGCTCATCCGAGACCCAAACTACACCGCTGGCATTCGCGTGCAACACGTGCTAGATTCCGGAGTCGACGGAATGGGAAAGGCCGGGTGATCCCGAATCCCGGGGAACCTCCAAGGAGGTCGCCCCGGTGTACGGTTCCGGTTTCGCAGTTGAGCCGCTCCTGACGGTCAAGGAGCTCTCGCGATTCCTCGGCGTCGCCCAGGGGACCATCTACGGGTGGGTCGCGGACGATCGGATCCCCCACATCAGGCTCGGTGGCGCGATTCGATTCGACGCCCACATCATCGAGGCTTGGATCGCTACCTCTCGTGGAGGTCCTGAAGTCCTCGAGGTTGCCCCGTGACCTCCAGCGGCGACCAGAAGGGTCGGCCGCGAGCGCCAAAGGTCAGCGACCCCTCGATTCTCGGCCGCGTGGCTGCTCTCATGGCCCGCGGGCCCAGGATCGTTGCGACGAAGCCGGCGAAGGTCGAGCGATCGCGAGCAGCATCGTGAGACGCGAAAGCCCCGTACAAGACGGGGCCTTCGACGATCGCCTCGGGCAGGCTGGAGACCAGGTTACACCCGGTGCCCGACACGCCGAGAAGCGCTCGCCGGATGACAGCGAACGGCTGGCGCTCGTGCTTGAGGCCTTCCCGGACGCAAAGGTGGGGGAGTTCGAGCCTGGGGAGATCCTCGACATCCTTCCCGAGATCAAGCCGATCGCGTTGCCGCCGCAGATGGTCGACGGGTTGGGCTTCGCCCTCGGTGCCTCGGTCAGCGAGCCGGCGATCTGGGGGACCGAGGAGGATGCGGCCTGGGCGCACGGTGAAGCCGCGCTCATCATCGGACCCGACGGCGTCGGCAAGACCACGCTCTGCCAGCGTCTCACGCTCAGCCTCGCCGGCATCGGACCCGAACTGCTTGGCCTGCCCGTCGAGCCCGCCGAGGGCCGGATCCTCTATGTCGCCGCCGACCGACCGAAGCAGAGCGCTCGATCTCTGTGGCGAATGGTGCAGGCCCTCGAGGATCGCCGCGATCACGGTCGGCTGAAAGAGGCGTTGCTCGTCTGGCGCGGTCCGCTTCCGTTCGACGTCGTGAAGACTCCGGGGGAGCTCGCTGATTGGGCGCTGGGCTTCGGCGTGTCTCATCTGATCCTGGATTCGCTCGGGTTCGTCGCGCAACGCCTGTCAGAAGACGAGACGGGATCGGCACTTGCGCAGGCCTTCATGATCGCGTCGACCGCCGGTCTTGAGATCATGGCCCTCGGTCATCCTCGCAAGGCGGGGGCCGACAACCGCAAACCGACCTCGATCGAAGACGTTTACGGAAGTCGCTGGATCGTGGCCGCGGTCGGCTCGATCCTCAGTCTGTGGGGCTCGCCCGGCGACCCGGTGATCCAGCTTCGGCATCTCAAGCAGCCGGCCGGCGAGGTGGGCCCGCTCCTGGTCGAGCTTGACCACGATCGGGGAACTGTCGCGGTGCTCGAGGGAACCGACCTCCTGGGGCGCCTGCGCGCGGCGACGAACGGACTGACGGCCAGGGAGGCGGCGCCGTTCCTGGAGGGCTCCAGCGAGAGGGCGCGCGAGGTCAAAGCCCGGCGCCGGTTGGATGAGCTCGTCAGGCGAGGCCTCGCGTTTCGGCGCCAGGGCGGGACGATCCGGGGGAACTTGCACGAGCCCGATCGGTACTTCGCGACCCCGCCCGACGGCGCGCGGGAGGGCCTCAGATGACCAGGCACACGACGAGGCACACTTTCGCGTTTCCGCAGGTCAGACCAGGCACACGCCTCCTCGCCTCAAGACGAGGCACAACGACGAGGCACAACCCAGGCACACGCGAGGCACACTTTCGCGTTTCCGCAGGTCAGACGAGGCACATCACGAGGCACACGACCAGACACGCGCCACCAAGCACAACCGCCACCCCCCCTTTAGGGGGGGGCGGGTGCGTGGTCAGTTCACCGTCGGAGACAGGGGGTTCGCTCCGTGAACGATGAGAGCAACACGGTCAACGCGGCCGGCGATCGCGACGGGGTCCTCGATGCGTGAGCCGTGGGGGTGCCTGCTCTGTCCGGTCAGCCTCCGGGCAGAGTCGCTCGAGGAGCGCACCGTCACGGCGAAGCGGCATCTGAGCGACGCACACCCGTCCTGGGTCTTCGGAACGCGGTCTGAGCGGAGCCGGGCGCTGACCGGTCGACAAGACGTCGGGGGCGGTGGGGGGCGTTGGGGTGAGCGACCTCTGCCGCTTCCGACTCAACAGGCAAGGTGGCCAGGAGCCGATGACTGATGCCTGACGAGCCGGCCGAGATCTACCCCTTGAACCTGTCCGAGGCCGATCAGGCCGAGGCTGCCCTGCGCGACTGGCTCGGCAGCTGCGGCCTCGAGCGTGTCGGCATCGTCTCCCTCGACCCCGAGGACATGGACAGCCCGGCGACCGTCGTACTCGGGCGGATCGGGGCGTACGCGCTCCGCGCGCGCCGAGCCGGCCACGTCGTCGTGTTCGCGATCATTGGCCTCGCCGACGGCCGCAACGCCTCCATCATCGTTGAAGCTCGTCCATCGACCACCGGCGGATCAAGAGCCCGCCCCGAGGAAGCACCAGGCCCGGCAGACCAGACGCCGGCACAACCGCAGACCCACGACGACCAGGAAGGGACTGACGCAGCATGAGAACGACGAAGCAGAAGCAGGAGGATCGACACACACTCGACATCGCCAGCGGCATCCTCGCGACCATCAGGCGCGAGGGTCGTACAGCGACCACCGACGAGCAAGTCATGCTCCACACGGCCGAGCGGATCGTCGGCGATGTTGAGCTCGACCAGAAGATGCGCCGAGTCGGCGCGGCGATGGGCGACGGCTACCCGCAGCGTTTGGGCTCGGGGTCCGGTGGTGGCGGCATCCGGCCGTCCGACTTCATCGAGGATCCTCTGGTGGGAGCCTCGGAGATCCCCCGCGAGATCGTCTTCGGGGCCTCGTCGCCGCTGATCGACAACGCCGACGACGCGGGGCCGCGTCGCGTGGGCGGCATCGTGCCGCAGCGCGTCGACAGCCGGTTCCTGTTCGCAAACCTCGCCCCGATCGACCCACAGGAGGCGACGTCGATCCAGACGCTCGTCTCGACGGGTCGTTCACTCGATGCTGACGTCGCCGATCTCGCCTCCACCGGCGAGAAGCACGTGAGCAGCTCCGGCACGACGCTCAGCACGATCACGATGCAGCGCGTCGCGACGGTGAGCGACTACTACCCGAACTCGATCGCAGCATTGCCGGCGTTCCGAAGCTTGTCCGACTTGGACATGACGCTCGCGATCCGGTTCGGACTGGACGCCTACGTCATCGACGAGCTCGTCTCCGGCGCCGGCACGACCTCCGGCGATTCCTCGGGTCTGTTCGTCCCGATGAACGGAGGCGGCATCCTGATGGGTCAGATCCGCCGGGCGCAGAAGGTCATCCAGGACGCGGGGTTCATGCCTGACCTCGTGGCGATCTCCAGCACGGACGCCGAGAACCTCGATCTGTCCGTCGACGACAACAACCAGTTCCTGCTGTCGCCGAGCCCTCGGGACAACGCCGAGAGCCCGTTGTGGGCGATGAAGGTGGTCGTCGCGGCCGGCCTCGAGGCGCCGATCGTGCTCGATCGCTCGGGCACGGAGTTCTTCCTCGGCAACGTGACCTACAGCGCGGATCCGTACTCGCAGTTCTCGACGAACCAGACCCGGTACAGGCTGGAGGCCGCGACGCTGCTCGTCGTGAGGCAGCCCGACGCCGTCTACGTGATCGAGGAGGCCTCGTGATGGACGGAGCTCTCGTGTTCCCGCTCATGGGCGGCGAGCCAGAGAGCAACAGGCCGGGCTGGGACTCCGACGCGTTCCTGTACCAGCTCGGCCTGGACTACGAGCGCGAGGATCGCGCCTCAGACGAGGAGATGGTCTGGGTGCACATCCGAAGCGCTGGCATCTGACTCGATGAGGTGTCTCCCCGACCTTTCGCCGGAAGGCCGGCCGCAGCCTGGGGAGACGCGGGATGAAGGGCCTGCGGCCGGCCGTTGGGGACAGGACCGCGTGAATGTGCGCGCGCGGCTCCTGTCCCCTGAACCGGTGGGGGTAGTGGCCCTCGAACTTCGTCGGACCCCCGGTACTCCCGAGATAGCGTCCGCTTGCCGCGCGGTGCCGCTCTTCGCCGAAAATGCGCGAGCGTCAGATTGCAGACACGGTCGGCAAGTCTCAGCCCCACATTCACTTCATGCTGGTGGCTCTTGATTACCGCGGTAATCAGCCGGACGTGCCCTTCGCCGACGCCTACGCGAAGGCCAAGAGGCCCAGGGCGGATGACGAGCTAGCGATGCCCCATCCGCGCAAGCTCGTCGCCGTGGAGCTCCGGGAGGGCCGTCCGGGGCATCGTCCGGTCGTCGAGGGCCTGCGCCTGGCTCCGAAGCCGCCACCTGAGCCCAACTGGTCCGAGACGTTCCCACCTGGAGGCACGCGCTCGTCGACGAACGCGCGGGCCCGTCGGATCGCCCGCGACTTCTGGCGCCGCGTCGTCTCGATCCTGGATCCGCAGGGGATCGTCTCGGAGCTCGACTTCGCGGCGCTCGAGCGGGCATCGGTGCTGTGGGCCCGGATCGACGAGGCCGAGCGGATCTGCTCGCGTGAAGGGCTCACCCGCGTCACCGAGCGCGGGGTAGCGCGGCATCCGGCGACGACAGTCGCGAATCAGTCGACTGAGAAGCTCCTTCGACTGCTCGCGGACCTCGGCATGACGCCGGCGGCGCGCGATCGGCTCAACCCTCGGGAGCGCTCCGAGCACGATCCAGACTTCGACGACATCTGAGGGAAGGCCATGAGAGTATCCTGGCCGACGGTGCTCCAACACGGGGCGGAGATCGTTCGCGGCTACGACACCGGCGTGACGCTCCGTCAGCTCTTCTACCGGATGGTGGCCGACGGCACCCTGCCGAACACCTTGCCGACGTACAAGACGCTCTCGGCCAGGACGGCCGAGGCCCGGCGTGACGGCTGGTTCCCGACGCTCGTCGACCTCACCCGCTCGATCTCTCGGCCGCCCTCGTGGTCCAGCCCGGGGGAGGCACGGGAGGCCCTGCGCGATCAGTACCGCCAGGACCGCACCGCCGGGCAAGAGTTCGCGGTCTACCTCGGCGTCGAGAAGGCCACGCTGCTCGCCCTGTTCGAGTCCTGGTACGACGAGCACGGGCTGCCGATCGTCGTGACGCGGGGCTACGGCTCGCAGACCTACGTCGACGCCGTCGACGCGGACGTGTCCAACGACGGGCGCAAGGCTGTGCTCCTGTACGTGGGCGACCTCGACCCGAGCGGCGAGGACATCGAGCGCGACTTCATCGAGCGGACCGACGCCTTCGACGACGCCAAGCGCGTGGCTGTTCGACCCGAGCACGTCGCGCACTACGGCCTCGTCCCCGCGCCGGGGAAGGCGACCGACTCCCGGGCCGCCGGGTTCACGGCGAGGCACGGGGAGCTAATCCAGGTCGAGGTCGAGGCCCTGGACCCGAACGATCTCCGGGTGCTGGTCGACGCCGCGCTGGAGCCCTACTGGGACGTGTCCGCGTTCGAGGCCGTGCTCGCCCAGGAAGAGCAGGAACGGAGGACGCTGTGAAGGCGATCAAGAGGACTCTCTGCCTCAAGTGCGATAAGCGGACCCCTCCGGTCCGGCGGGTCGTCAGCGTCGAGGAGCGCGACGGGAAGACCGTCCGCCATCTCGACTGCGGCCACGAGCAGCGGATCAGTGGAAGCGTTAGTTTCTAACGCCGCCTTCGGGTACCTCAGGCTCAGCAAGGAGGACGCGGCCTCGACCTCGCCGGCCCGCCAGCGCCAGAAGATCGTCGATCGACTCTGCGCCGACGTGGCGAGCTGGGGGAGGCGGCGTGACGGAGAAGACTGCCTCGGGTCTCTCGCCGCGGACCCTGCGAGGAGCCGTCGAACGTGCCGACACGGTCCCAGAACTCAAGCACGTCGTGGATATGGCGGCTACAGCCGTTGAAGCGTGCAAGCGCACAAGGAGAGAGATCGAGGAGACCAACGAGTACGCAGAGGTCGCGCTCTTGGGCGTCGTCAAGGCTGGGCAACTGCTCAAGGACCTAGAGCGGAAGCCGGGGAGACGGACCGACCGGGAACCTCGACCGCCGGATGCTCACAAAGGGGCAAAAGGCGATGATCGCGGCAAAGGCGGGTTTAGTTTCTAAACAGACCCAGCGTGCTGCTGCCGCTGCTTCGGGAGTGAACGCCGGTCGCATCGGTCAGGCCGCAGTCGTCCTCGACCACGCGCCCGACCTCGCCGATGCCGTGGTTGCCGGGACCCGCTCCCTCGATGAAGCAACCGTTGCCGGAGGTTCCCCCTACCGCGAAGCGATCGAGAAAGCTGAGCTCGGGGAGAGGACCGCCCATGCTCTGGGTGAGATCTGGGCCCTCTGGGCGGGTCGCGGCACCCCTCAGAAAAAATGCCCCGGACTGCGGCACCGGCCGGAGTGCCATTGACTATCTCGGAGGTAGGGGCCGCGGGAGAAGTGCGAGGGCCACCTCCGGCGCGCGCCGCCCGACTAGAAAGGCTGTCTAACGCACTATCGCGACGGTGAACGTTCGCTAACCATGCTATGGTTCGCTCTGATGCCTGAGTCAGATGAGCAGAGGATCCGCGACGACCTGAACGAGGCAAGGCGCGGCGTCGAGCGAGCTATCGAGCTGATGGGGAAGA
>JALYLP010000083.1 GCA_030774195.1 Actinomycetota bacterium
CGAACCGCGGAGGCCGGATGTGCTCGTCCAGCCGCGCCAGCACCAGGAGATCCTCCACCAGCCCTTGCAGCCGAGCATCCTCCGCCAGGACCACATCGGCGAACTCCTCGAGGTTCGTGCTGTCCGCGTGCTCGACCGCAACTTCCGTATGCTGCCGGATCGCCGCGACCGGGGACCGCAGCTCGTGCGAGGCGTCGGAGATGAACCGACGCTGGCGTTCCTGTCCGCGTTCCAAACGGTCGAGCATCCGGTTCATCGTCCGCGCCAACCGCCCGACCTCGTCGTCGCGTGACGGCGTGGGCACGCGCCGGTCGAGCTCGGTCGAGGAGATCCGCTCGACCTCCTCGCGGATGTCCTCGACCGGACGCAGCGTCCTGCCGACCATCCGCCAGGTCACGAGTCCGACCACGACGAGGAGAAGAGGCACGCCGAACAGCAACGCCAGAGCCACGACGTGCCTCGCTTCGTCGACATCGTCGATGTTGAGCCCGACCACCACCGTTCGCGGTCCGTCGGGGGCGACCGTCACCGCGGAAGCAGCGACGAACGGCCCGGCCACCGTCGGGACCCGAACCGCGACGGCGCTCTCGGGACCCGGGACCGCGAGCGCGGGCAACCCGGCGACGTTCGCGCTCGACGCGACGACCGTTGAGCCGCGCAACACCTGCACGAATTGTTCCTCCGGATCAGCGACGACGATCGACCGGCCATCCCTGACGCCGCCGTCGGCGATCTGTTCCGCGCGCACGGTCGCCTGGTCGGCCGCTTGGGCCGTCAGCGAGCGACCGACGAACGCGACCATGGCGAACCCGGCGAGGACCGAGGCGATCCCCACCACCGCGACCGCCGTCGCCGTGACGCGCACGCGGATGCCGGCAGGTCGTCGCCGGCGCGCCCACCCGCGGAGGCCGGCACGGCGATCAGCCACCGTCGGCCGCCAGTCGGTATCCGGACCCCCGGACGGTCTGGATCGCATCCCGGCCGAATGGGCGGTCGAGCTTGGTGCGCAGATGCCCGACGTAGACCTCCACGATGTTGAGGTCCCCGTCGAAGCTCCCGTCCCACACGTGATCGAGGATGTCGGTTTTCGAAACGACGTCGCCGCGGTGACGCAGCAGGAACTCCAACAAGGCCATCTCGCGCGCCGTGAGCGGAACCTCCACCTCGCCACGCCACGCGCGTCGCTCTCCCGGGTCGAACCGAAGGTCTCCCGCTTCCAGCACCGCCGGTCGATCCGCCGCTCCGCGACGGATCAAGGCGCGGAGCCTTGCGACGAGCGCCACGTACGAGAAGGGCTTGGTGACGAAGTCGTCGGCGCCCGTATCGAGCGCTTCGGCTTCGTCGAACTCGCCGTCTTTGGCGGTCAGCATCAGGATCGGCGTCCAGTTCCCCTCCTCGCGGAGGGCCGCACAGACGCGGTAGCCGTTGATCCCCGGCAACATGATGTCGAGCACGATCGCGTCGTACGGATGCTCGCGAGCCATCCAGAGACCATCGGTCCCGTTCGTCGCGACATCGGTCGCGAACCCCTCCGCGTCCAGGCCCTTGCGGAGGCCCTCGGCCAGATGCTCCTCGTCCTCGACCACCAGCACGCGCACGCAACCACCTCCTCGCGCGAGGCGCGCTCATCTTCTCCCGAAGGGCTGAACACGTGCTGAACGGGTCGTCTCGATGTTCAGGGCTCCCTCAGGTTGGGAACGTCAGAGTGGGTTCGTGTCCGAGTGAAGAGCCAAGGAAAGAGCCAAGGAAATGAGGAGGACCCGCATGAGATCCCGACGGTTCGTGATGGCGGCCCTGGCGACCCTGCTCGTGGTGGGGGCGGTGAGCGCGCTGACCGTGCTCAGACGGCCCGCGGTGGCCGGCACCGGCGGGATCGACTCCGCCGACTTCACCAACCCCGTCGCCAATCCCTACTTCCCACTCAAGGTGGGAACCGTCTCGCGTTACCAGGGCAGCGACGGCGCTGAGCGGTTCCGAGAGCAGGTGACGGTCACCCACTGGACGAAGAAGATCCAGGGCGTCACGACGACGGTCATCCTCGACGTGCTCCACCGTGCGGACGACGGCAGCCTGGCGGAGAAGACCTGGGACTGGTACGCGGACGACAACGCCGGGAACGTCTGGTACTTCGGGGAGCGGACCGCCACGTACACGAGGGCGGGACGCGTGAACAGCCGGGAGGGGTCGTGGCAAGCGGGGGTACACGGGGCGGTCGCCGGGACGATCATGCCCGCCAACCCGCATCCCACGGACGCGTACCGGCAGGAGTTCCTCGCCGGACATGCCGAGGATCAGGCGTGGATCGTCCAACGGTCCGCACACGTGACCGTGCCCCACCGGCACCTGGACCACGTGGTGCGCAGCTTCGAGTGGACGCGGCTCGAGGCGGACGTGCTATCGCTGAAGTTCTACGCGCGCGGCCTGGGGATCGTGCTCGAACGTGACGTCGCCGGCGGGAGCGAGATCTTCCGCTTGGTGTCGGTCACGCACGCCTGAGCGGAGCAACGGCCCGGGGGAAGGCGAGGACGAAGGTGGCACCGCCGCCCTCGCGGTCACGGAGGTCGAGCCATCCCCCATGCGCCTCCATGATCCGCTTCGCGAGGAACAGGCCGATCCCGAGCCCCTCATGGGAGCGGTTGCTCGCCCACTCGACCTGCGTGAACAGCTCGAAGACCCGGTCGCGCTGGTCGGACGGGATGCCGGGACCGCGATCGGAGACCTCGAGCCAGATCTCCTCGTCGGCGCCGACGGCGCGGACCTCGACGGCGGCTTCGTTCCGGAAGTCCAGGGCGTTCTCCGTCACGAGCACGAGGGCCCGCGACGCGAGCGCTTGGTGCGCCATCACCTCCGAGACCAGGAGCTCGTCCGGGATCTGGGTGTCGATCGTTCCCTCCTCGGGCGCGGCGAACTCTCCGAGCGCATCGTTGACGATCGACCGGAGCGGGACCGCGTGCGTCGGCAGTGTCGCCTCGCGCTCGAGCGAGACCACGGCACCGATGTTGGCGACGAGCCTGCGGAGCCTCCCGGCTGCGCGCTCGACGCCGCCGGCGAGGTCGCGCATCTCCTCACCGCTCAGCCGCCCGTCCGACACGGCAAGTGTGGCGGCGGTCCCCTGGATCGTCGTGATCGGCGTGAACAGCTCATGCGCCAGGGTCTGCACGAGCTCGGTCTTCATCCGGTTGAGCTCCACCAGCTCCGTGCTCAACTCCTCGGCTCGGGCCAGCGAACGCCCGAGCTCCTGCATGATCTGTCCCGTCACCTCGGGCGACAGGTTGCTCTCTCCGCGGACGCTTCCGTGCACCGCGGCGATGATCTCCTCGGGTGCCGACCCCTTGACCAGGTAGCCGATCGCGCCGGCGCGGACCATCTCCATGACCGAGGCATGATCGAAATGCGCGGACAACGCAACGATCTTGGTGCCCGGCGACACCTCGCGGATCCCGCGGGCGGCGGC
>JALYLP010000084.1 GCA_030774195.1 Actinomycetota bacterium
CGCGCTCCCACTCGGGGCGTAGCCCGGCCGCTTCGACATCGGCCGGCAGCTCGTAGCCGAACGCCGGCGAGAGCCGTTGCCATTCGATCGTGAGTGGCCGGTGGCGTTGCAGATCACGGAAGGCGCCGTAGTCGCAGAGGATGTCGAACCGGTACTGCGTCCGCTCCCACGCACGGCCGGGCTTGTGTCGCCGGTTGGTCCGCGTTCCGACGCTCGCCGCGAGCACTGCATCCCTTTGGTCGGGCTCCATGCTCCGTACGAGCTCGAGGAGCTGGTCGTCGGGAAGGTCGCTCGTGGCGTAGAGCACCGCCGCGGTGACCTTTAGCTCGCCCTCGGGATCATGGTCAACCAGATCGACTTCTTCACGCGCCTCGGGCTGGACGTCACCGGTGAGCTTCGCGGCCAGCTCCTGTGTCCGCTCACGGACGTCGCGCCAGTAGGCCGACCAGGCCACGCCCCGATCGTTGACGTCGACGCGCTTGAGGAACTCGGGGATGACCTTCCGCAGCTCGACCTTCATCAGGTCGCCGTACTCGCGCATCTCGGCGAGCGGGTGCTGCGCCAGGCGCATCAGCAGTTGCTCGTAGGACTGGCCCGTCGCGTAGATCCCGACGTTCGAACGCGTCCCGGCCGGCAGGATCATGCGGAGCGTGTCGCACGTCTTCGCCAGGATCGTCTGCCGGTACACGAAGTCGGAGTCCCCCGGCTCCTGCGGGAACCGCTCCCGGTACCAGGCGTCGAGGACCTCGTACATCTGTCCGTAGCTCGTGAAGACATCGTCCAGGAGCCCGACGTAGCGCTCCTCAAGCTGGGTGTCGACGATCTCCGGCGGGACGGCCGCGCGCCACCGTCCGCCCGGACGGCTGTCGTACCGCATGTACCGCGTCGACTGCTCGAGGTAGGCCGCGAGCCTGCCCCACTCCAACGCCTTGGCCAGCAGCTGCGAGGACTGCTCGCACGCGAGGTGGACGCCGCCCAGCTGTGCTATCGAGTCGTCGCCGTACTCAACGAAGACGCGATCGTACAGCTTCTCCGCGCGTTCACTTCCCCATGAGACGACCTCGCCGCCGCCGGCCACGTCTGTCGCGAACTCGTCGAGAAACAACCTCCGGATCGACTTCGTGCTTCGTGAGTAGCGGGCGAAGAGTGCACCCTTAACGGCTTCGGGGAGATTGATGATCGCGAATACCGGCCCGTCGAGGTTGGTGAAATGGGGCGTCATCACCTGTCGCTCTTCATCGGTGAACGGCTCGCGCGCGTACCACACGCTCACGGTGTCGGGCTCCCGCTCGGCGATGGGGAGGGCGATGCCTGTTCCCCGGTGGAGAGCGTCACCGTGTCGCCCTTCTTAACCTGCGCTCCCGGTTGCGGGTTCTGCGCCGCGACCTTGTTCGAGTTCGGGCATTGCGGGAGTGCCGGCACGGTCGTTCCGAGCTGCACGATCAGTCCCATGTGCTCCAGCTGATTCTTCGCCGAGCTATACGTCTCGCACGTGTAATCCCCGAGCGTGATCGACGCGGGCTCGGACACGAGGGTCAACGCCACGAGTGAATCGCGGGGTACCTTGGTCTCCGCTGGGGGCGACTGGCCGATCACAGTGTCGACGGGACATGTGTCGCTCGGCGCCCGGGTCTGGGTGCCGGGGAGCAGGTGCACGGCCTGCAACGTTGCCGTCGCTGCGTCGAGCGTCAGACAGGACGACGAGACGTCGGGGACCGCGACCTTGGGGAAGGGGGTGGCGACCGTCAGGGTAACCGTGGAGCCCGCAGCGACTTGCGTCTTGGGATCCGGGCTCTGTTGGAGAACGGTCCCTTCCGGCTTCGAACTCTGCTTCGTGGGCGGCGGGTCCACGACCGCGAGACCGAGACTCTCGAGCTGGGACTTCGCAGCCTCGAACGTCTTGCCCGTAACGTCGGGCAGCGCGAACGCTTGCGCGTTGTCCTTGTTGTTGAGGGCCTGGGCGATGAGGTACCCGCCCGCCGCGAGGAGGGCGAAGATCAGCGATCCGATCAGCACCCCCAGCCAGACCTTGCGGGAGGAACCCTCGGGCTCCGGCGGCCGCATCACCTGCGTCGGTGCCGGTCGGGCGATGACCTGCGTCGCGTCCCCGGCGCCGGCGCCGGCGAGGAGCGGCGTCGCTTCCACGTCCTGGCCCTGTTTGATGCGCTCGAGATCGGCCGCCAGCTCTTCCGCGCTCTGGTAGCGGTTCGCGGGGTTCTTCGCCAGGCATTTCATGACGACCGCGTCCAGCCGCGGCGGCACGTCGGGGTTGTGCGCGGACGGCGGTACCGGCGTCTCGTTCACCTGCTTGTACGCGATGGCCACCGGCGTGTCGCCGGTGAACGGGGGCCGCCCCGCCAGCAGCTCGTAGAGGACGCACCCCAAGGAGTAGATGTCCGACCGCGCGTCTACCGCTTGTCCTTGCGCCTGCTCGGGCGAGAGGTAGGTCGGGGTCCCGATCACCGACGACGTTTGCGGGGCGGTAACGTCGGTCTGCATCCGCGCGATGCCGAAGTCCATCACCTTCACGAACCCGTCGCGGGTGACCATCACGTTGCCGGGCTTGATGTCGCGGTGCACGATCCCCTGCGCGTGCGCCGCCGCGAGCGCTTCGGCGATCTTCCGTGTCAGCTCGACCGCTTGCACGAGGGTGGGGCGGCGGCCGCTCGCCAGGAAGTCGGCGAGTGTACGCCCCTCAACGAACTCCATCACGATGTACTGCCGGTCGCCGTCCGATCCGGTGTCGTAGACGCCGACGATCGTCGGTTGGTTCAGCCGCGCCGCCGCCTGGGCCTCTCGGCGGAACCGGGCGACGAACCCGGCGTCACGCGCGAATTGGGGGAGCAGGACCTTGATCGCGACCGTTCGATTGAGCACCGGGTCGAAGCCTCGGTAGACCTCGGCCATGCCACCCGCGCCGATCCGCGCTTCGACCCGGTAGCGCTCGCCCAGAACGGAATCGCTCACGATCGTTCGTTCACCCCTTGATGTATGCCTGGATGACCTGTTTGGCGATCGGTGCGGCCACCAGTCCGCCGGTCGCCTCGCTCCCCAGGTCGCCGCCGTCCAGCACGATAACCGCAACTGCGATGGTGGGGGTCTGGCCCGGGCCGGCCGGCGCGAACGCCGTGAACCACGCGTTCGGCGGAACGTTGCAGTTGGGAACCGGCCCGCAGTTGGTCGCGGTCCCCGTCTTACCGGCCACGGTCTTCCCCGGGATCTGCGCCGCGGTTCCGGTTCCGCTGGCTACGACGCTGATCATCATCTGGCGCATCTGGTCGGCCGTGTGGACGCTGATCGGGTGGCCGTAGTCCTGCTTGTCGAACACCTTGACGGTCCGGCCGGTGCTGTCACGGACCTCCGTCGCCAGCCTCGGCGCGTAAAGCAGCCCGCCGTTGGCGATCGCTGCCGATTCCAGCGCCAGCTGGAGGGGATTCTGCTTATCGTTGTCCAGACCCACCGCGGACAGGGCGACCTTCGGCAGGTTCTGGTTGAAGTAGGCCGGCTCCGGGAACCGGCCGCTGTTCCACGGCAGGATGAACGGGATCGTCGGCTGCGCGCACGTGACCTGGTTCGGCGGAAGGATCGGGCAGAAGCCGTATCGGAGCGCCTGCGCCGACAGCTTGTCGGCGCCGAGGCGAAGACCGATCTGTCCGAACGTGACGTTGCACGAGTGCTCGAACGCCTGCGCCATGGTGACCGTCGCCGAACCACCATTGCAGAGCTCGTTGCCGAAGTTCTGCAGCGTGCTGGATGACTGCGGCAGGTCCAGGACGTGGGGGTTCGGCCAGGTCTTGTCGGGTCCCCAGCCGTTCTCCAGGGCTGCGGATGCCGTGACCAGCTTGAAGGTCGACCCGGGCAAGTAGAGCTCCTGGAACGCCTTGGAGACGAGCGGGCGCTCCGGGTCAGAGATCAACGCGTTCCATGCGGTGTTGATCTGGTCGTCGGTACCCGTCGACAGGGGATTCGGGTCGTAGCCCGGGTTCGAATACATCGCGAGGACGTCGCCAGATCCGGGATCGAGCGCGACGACCGCACCCTGGTGGCTCCCGAGCGCGTCGCGGGCGACCCGCTGCAGGGTCGGGACGATCGTCGTGAGGACGGTCCCGCCGACCTTGGGCCGGCCGAGCAGGATATCGGTGAGGTTCTGCGCCGTGAACTCGGGCGAGGTCCCGGAAAGATACGGGTTCATCGCGTCTTCCAGGCCGGTGAACCCGTAGATCCGCGAGTAGTACCCGGTGAGCTGGCCGTAGAGCTCGCGCCCCGGATACCGGCGGATGAACCGATAGACCGAGTTCGGGTCGGGGTTCTTGACGCTCTGGGCGAGGACGGTCCGCTCGTCCGCCGCCAGGATCTGGCCGCGTTCCACTGAGTACTCCGCTCGGATCTGCCGGGCCGCGTTCGCCGGCTCGCCTGCGATCCGATCCGCCGCGAAGACCTGGACGTAGGCGACCTGTGCGAACAGCAAGACGAACAGCGCGACGAACGCGAACCCCAGTCGCCGGATCTGCCGATCCATCGCCTACGTTCCCTTCCGCACCCGGTACCAGGCGCCGGCGGATGCCCGGATCAGGAGCGCCAGGATCACGAAGGTCGCGACGCGGCTGGTGCCGCCGTAGGACACGAGGGGCAACGGCACGCCCGTGAGCGGGATCAGCCGCAGGACGCCGGCGGCGATCGTGAACACCTGCAGGCCGATCACGGTGGTGAGGCCGACGGCGAGGAGCTTGCCGAACGTGTCCTGGCGCTCCACTCCGATCCGCAGCCCTCGCCCGATCAGCACGAGATACAGCAGCAGGACGGCGGCGACGCCGAGCGTCCCCAGCTCCTCACCGAACGCCGCGAGGATGAAGTCGCTCCCGACGTACGGGATGAACGTCGGCGAACCGAGACCGAGACCCGTCCCGACCATGCCGCCCGAGGCGAAGGCGAACCATCCCTGCGCCAGCTGATAACCGATGCCGTTCACGTTCTTCGGGTCGAGCGCGTGAAACCAGATCACGACGCGCTCCTGGATGTGGGGGAGCGCCAGCCACCCGATGTACGCACCGATCGCGAACAGGACGATGCCGAGCAGGAGGTACGACGGTCGCCCGGTCGCGACCCACATCATCACGACGAACACACCGAAGAGGAGCAGAGAGGCGCCCACGTCCCGCTCGAGCAGCAGCACAGCGAGCGAGGTCCCCCATGCGAGGAGCAGCGGACCGAGGTCCTTCACGCGGGGGAGCCCGAACCGCCCGACCCCGGCCGCCAGCA
Organism: Actinomycetota bacterium; assembly: GCA_030774195.1. Taxonomy (GTDB): domain Bacteria; phylum Actinomycetota; class UBA4738; order UBA4738; family HRBIN12; genus AC-51. The sequence goes on from JALYLP010000084.1 coordinate 5,260, forward strand.
TCTCGCGGTGTTGCGAGAGGTACGACGCGAGGAAGACCACGATCAGGACGCGGCCGAACTCAGCGGGCTGGAACTGAAGGAAGCCGAGGTTCACCCACAGCCGTGCTCCGTTGATCGAGTAGCCGATGCCGGGCACGATCGGCAGCAGGAGCAGCACGATGCCCGCAAGCCCGATCGTGTACGTGTAGGCGTCGAGCTGCCGGATGTCCCGCACGACCACGAGCGTGAGCGCGAAGCACGCGAGACCGATCAACAGCCACACGGCCTGGTCCTGGGCGATGTCGACGCGGCCGCGCTCGTCCATCAGACGGTAGAGCATCGCCAGCCCGAGTCCGCCGAGGAGCACGGCAACCGGGTACAGGGCGGGGTCGGCGGACCGCGCCGTGTACCGGATCACGAGCCACCCGCCGACCGACGCGCCGGTGAAGAGCACGCTGTATGCGGCGAGGTTCCGAGGAACCTCGCCGTGCAACCCGAGCCCTTGCAGGACGTAGGCGACGAGCGACCCCGCAACGGCGAGGATCAGCAGACCGAATCCGGTGCGGCCCCGCCGGCTCTCCGTCGCGCCCGCCGGAACCGCGACGGCGCTCACGGCTGCCCCCCGGTTCCCGTGCGTGGGGCCTTGCGGACGTCCTGGCGGATCTGCTCGACGCGAGCGTCGGCCTCGGCCCTGCTGTCGACGTTCAGGCCGCCGGCGAGCGCGGAATAGAAGGGCAGTGCTTCCGCCGCGGCCGCGGGGATGTCCGTCTCCTCGACCACATGCGAGAGGTCGTAGCCGAAGACGTCCGCCGGGATCCCCTGGTAGATCGCCACGTGCCCATCGGCGACCCCGATGTACCAGCGGGTGTCGATGAGGGCGCGGGCTCCGGTCAAGGCCGCGCCGAGCACGACGACCACGATGCCGGCGATGATCGCGACGCGCCACCAGCGTCGGCGTCCTTCGGGCGTCCTAGAAGGTTGCGCGGGCTCCTCCTTGTCGGCCTGCGCCGTCACCGCCGGGGCCGCCGCGCCCGCTGCGTCGTTCGCTCCGTCGTTCGCTCCGTCGTCCGGCAACACGTCGAGGACGACGACGGTGATGTTGTCGACGCCTCCCGCCCGGTTGGCGGCGATCACCAGCCGGTCCGCGGCCTCCTGCGGAGCGGTCTGCGTGGACTCGAGGATCGCCTGGATCTGCTCCTCGGTCAGCATCCCGGTGAGCCCGTCGGAGCATAGGAGGAGACGGT
>JALYLP010000085.1 GCA_030774195.1 Actinomycetota bacterium
CCATCGAAACCGATACTCGATCTCGCCAGCAACGGCGCCGTACCCGCGGTTCGAAAGAGGCAGCCGGGAGGCCCCGGTCGTATCCTGCCGACGTGTTCGAACGGTTCACCGACCGAGCCCGCAAGATCGTCGTCTTCGCGCAGCAAGAGGCTCGGCTGCTGAACCACGACTACATCGGCACCGAGCACCTGCTGCTCGGCTTGATCCGCGAGGGCGAGGGCCTTGCGGCCAAGGCACTCGAGTCGATGGGGATCTCGCTCGAAGCGGTCCGCGCCGAGGTCGTCGACGCCGTCGGTGAGGGCGACGGCGCCCCACCCGGCCACATCCCGTTCACCGCGAGGGCGAAGAAGGTCCTCGAGCTCTCGCTCCGGGAGGCGCTCCAGCTCGGCCACGACTACATCGGAACCGAGCACGTCCTGCTCGGCCTGATCCGAGAAGGGGAGGGTGTGGCCGCCCAGGTGCTCGAGAAGCTCGGCGCGGACCTCGAGCGGGTGCGCGAGAGCGTGAACCAGCTCCTCTCGGGGATGGGGATCGTCCCCGAGCCGGAGGTCGCTCCGCCGGAGGAGTTCCCGATCTGTCCGATCTGCTCGGCTCCTCTCGCAGCAACGCTGATGATCCGGACGATCGACGTCCGGGAAGGGGAGGAGATCGCCCAAGTTCGCGTCGCGCATTGTGGGAGGTGCGGCTCGGCGCTCGGGATCGCATGAGCTCGCCGCGCCGCGACCGGCGCCCTGATCGGTCGTCGTCCACGATGTCGCGTCGTGACCGAACCGACGTGTGGGGCGGATCGACGAACCTCATCGGAGCTCGCCCGTAAGCTTGGGCAGTGTTCGATGTCTCGCCGGGCGCTGCCCGAAGGCTCGCCTTCCTCGCCGCCTTCGCGAACGCCCTCGCGGGCGGGCTCACGCTGTTCGTCCTCCGGCGAGGTCTCCCTCCTCAGGGCCTGGTGACCCGTTCGACCTTCATCTCCTCCCACCGCGTCCTTTGGCAACTCGGCTGGCTCGCCTGGAACGCTGCCGCCATCACGCTCCTCGGGCTGTTCCTGGCCCTCGCCGCCCGCTGGTGGAAGAGAGCTCCGGTCTCCTGCGGGCTTGCGATCGTGGTGGCGACGGCGGGACTGGGTGCCGACATCAGTGCGGAGGCCCTGCTCGCCGGGTTCACCGGCTCGACGCTCTCCCATCTCTCCCTCGTTCAGTCCGAGGGGCTCCTTCTCACCGGATACGTCGCGAACGGCCTCTACACGGTGGCGGGGATCCTGCTCACGGCGGCTGGCCGAAAGGACCTGCCCGTCGGCCTGCTCGCGCTCGCGGGCCTCGTCTGGGCGACGGGCGTATGGCTCTCGGCGGCGACCCTGCTCGGGTCCACGACCGGCGAGACTGTGAGCACAGGGATCCTCATCGCGTCGTTCGTCGTGTGGGCGGCCCTCCTCGGTAGGTGGTTCGGGTCCCTCGCGTCCTGATCGTCGGGGGGTACGGCGTCTTCGGACGTCTGCTCGCGGCCGAGCTCCTGCCGACGACCGGCGCCCACCTCGTCATCGCCGGCAGAGACCCCACCAAGGCGGAGGCGGCGCGTCGCGACCTGGGCCCTCGGTCGTCGGGGCGGGTCGAGGCGATGCGGGTCGACCTCGCACGACCTGGAGAGCTCCGCAAGGCTGCGGAGGGGTGCCTCGCCGTCGTGTGCGCGGCGGGACCGTTCCAGGCGCTGCCCCCCGGGCTCGTCGACGAGGCCCTGGAGGCCGGCGCCCACTGGGTGGACATCGCCGATCCGACCGGCTGGGTGCTCGGTATCCTCGGCGATCCCGAGCTGGATGAGCGAGCGCGAACCGCGGGCGTGGCCGTCGGCACCGGGCTGTCCACCTTACCGGCGCTCTCGGGGGTGCTCGCCAGATCGCTCATCGAGCAGCTCCCGCGAGCCGGGGAGGCGAAGGTCGTCCTTTCGATCGGGAACCGGAATCCCAAGGGGCCAGCCGCCATCGCGAGCGCGCTCATGATCGGTATGCGGGATCGATCTCGGGTCAAGACCCCATTCGGTCCGCGTCTCGCGTACCGCATCGGCGCCCCGGACGAACGACTCCTCGCGGACCTGCAGCTGGAGACGACCTGCTGGGTGGCCTTGGAGTCGCCGGTCGCCCGACGCGTGGCGATGCTTGCCCGAAGCCCGTCGGTGCGACGCTCCTCGGATGAGGTGATGAGACGCGCCCGTCTGCTCTCGCGTCTCTCCTCTTTCTGGAGCCTTGGGACGTCCGGAGGCTGCGTACAGGTCGAGCTGCGGGACGAACACGGGGGAGAATCGGCGGCCGCGTTCGTGGGACCCGATCAGAGGTTGGCGATCCTTCCTGCCGCCATCGTCGTTCAGCACCTCGTCGAGGGATCGACCCAGCTCAGCGGCGTCGTCCCGCCGACCGATTGGATGTCGGTCGCCGCATGGGTCGCCGAGCTCCGTCGTCGGGGGATCCGAGTCTTAGGGCGAGGTATCGCGAAGGATCGTCGACCCCCACGCTGAGTTCGCTGCTGGCTGCTCCCTGGCGAGAGCCTATGGAGTGTCGCGACCGCGCCATAGCGACACTGCAACGAGACGACGCGAGACTTCCTCGCACGCTCGGTCGTGAGCTCGGCGAACCAGTCAACGGTTTTCAAGACCGTCGCCTTCGTCCGCTCGGCCACCCTCCCGGGGCGACATCTTCGCAGCTCGTGCTCGTTGAAGGGGTACCCGTCAAGCCGGGCGTCAACCGCCCACCGGGGGCCAATGCGG
>JALYLP010000086.1 GCA_030774195.1 Actinomycetota bacterium
ATCCCCACCGGAAGCGGGAGCGTGGGATCGGCAAGGGTCTCCTCGAGGAACCGATCCTGCGCACGCGTCGCGGCAAGGATCGCCTGGCGCGCCGACGTGAAGACCGCGAGCGCCTCGTCGCCGCGGAGCTCGATCACCGAGCCGCCGTGTTCCTCGACCGCCTCGCGCGCGATCCCGGCGAATCGGGCGGCGAGCTTGGCGGCCGCTTCGTCGCCACGTTCCTGGGTGAACAGGGTGTACCCGCGGACGTCTGCGATGAGGAACGTTCGGATGCCCGCTGGCTCGCCTGCGGGCCCGTCAGCCGGTCGATCGCCCATGCCGTCCCCCAGACTCGTCACGCGGAGTATGGGCTGGCGGCGGGAGGGGCGCCAGGAGGCGACCCCGCTAGCCGGCCGGCGGTCCGTACGTTGCCGAGATCACGCCGGTCTTGAACGTCTCGGATCTCAGCAGTTCGAGCGGAACCTGCGCCGTCACGTCGTCGAACAGACGCTTCCCCGATCCGAGGACGATCGGATGGATCATCAGGCCGAGCTCGTCGAGCAGGCCCGCCTGCAGGAGCGACCGCACGAGCGTCACGCTGCCGGTCATCCCGATGTCCTTCCCGAGCTGCATCTTGAGCGTCCGGACGGCGTCGAGGTCGCGCACGACGGTCGTGGGTTGCCAGTCGACGTCGCCGAGCGTGGTCGAGACGACAACCTTCGGCGTGTTGTTGATGAACTCGGCGAACGGGTCGTCCTCGCCGGTCTTGTCGGGCCAGTACGCCGCGAACTCATCGAACGTGTTGTGACCCAGCAGCAGCGTGTCCTTCTGCGCCATACTGGCGCCGATCGCCTGGCCCATCTCGTCGTTGAAGTACTGCATGTTCCAGTTCTGAGGCGACTCGGTCACGCCGTCTAGCGAGATGAACAGCCCCGCCACGATCTTCCGCATCTGCCCTCCTCCTTCGCCTGATGGGGTCCGCCTTCACCCTACGACGGCGCCCTGCCTGCGAACCCTCCGCGCAACGGCCGGTCTCCTTAAGCCGAAGGTCCATGGACCCGATGAGCACACCAGACGCTCAAGCGTGGAGTTCGCCGTGGACCGGGATATCCGACATCAGATCCGCTTCTGCCTCGCGATAGGCGTGTTCGCCCTGCTCACGCCAGCCGCGTGCTCCGGTGCGCCGCAACCGAAAGGCCAGGTCGTCGACATCACGCTCAAGGACTTCCACATCGACACCGCGATGCCCTCCGCGGCAGGCGGTGACGTCGTCCTGCAGATCCACAACGAGGCGCCCGCCACGCACGAGTTCGTGGTCGTTCGGACGAACCTCCCCGCGGATGGATTGCCGCTCGGCCCCGACGGGTTGAGCGTGAACGAAGACTGGCTCGACGGGATCGGAGAGCTCAGCGACGTCGCGGCCGGGACGGTCGGGACCCTTCCCCTCAACCTCGCCCCCGGCCGGTACGTCTTCTTCTGCAACCTGGACGGCCACTACCTCGGTGGCATGCACGCCGTCTTGGAGGTTTCCGCGGATGGTTAAGGGTGCTGCCGGTCGACGACTCCTCGCGCCGGGTGCCCTGCACCTCGATCGGCGGATCGGGCGAACGCTGGCCGTCTACCTCGTGGTCATCACCGTCATCGTCGGCTACAACGCGCGAGCGATCGCGGATCAACGAGGGTCGGCGCTCAGCGTCAACGTCGCGGCCCGGCAGCGCGCCCTCGCCGAGCGGTACGAGAAGGATGTCATCCTGACCACCCTCGGGATCCAGGCCGACCCGGGAGAGGACGCGCAGCAACTGCTGGCCAACGCGGACGCCCTCCTGCATGGTGGCGAGGTACTCGCGGTGCAGGGCGCAGACCAGGAGATCAAGATCCGGCCCGCGAGCCGCGATCCGATCGTGGCGGCGAAGCTCAACGAGGAGAACCGACTGATCCAAGAGCTCATCACGGTCGGTGACGCCCTCTACGCGATGCGGGCCGGCCAGCCCGGCTATCAGGAACAACTCCGCAACCTCCGGATCGTGGGCGCGCAGGTCACGAGTATCTCGAACGATGCCGTCGGTCAGATGACCCGCGAGACCGAGTCTGCGCTCGCGCGGCTCGTGGCCGTGGTCATCACGCTCGGCGTGCTCGGCGCGATCGCAGCGCTCGCCATGGCCTGGTTCCTTCGGAGGACCGCCGCCCAGCGCGCCGCGCAGTTCCGTTCGCTGGTGCACAACGCGTCGGACCTGATCACGGTCCTCGACGAGACCGGCGAGATCCGGTACCAGAGCCCCTCTGCGGAGCAGCTGGTTGGGGTGAGCTCGGAGGAACTCATCGGGTCGAGCTACTTGGCCCTCCTGGACGAGAACGACGGATCGCGCCTCCGCTCGATCCTTGCAGACCTCGCGACCGCGGCCGACCCCACCGCGACGGCGACGGCGGAGTACCGGCTGCGGCACGAAGACGGTTCGTGGCGATCGGTGGAGAGCATCGTGGGCAACCAGATGAGCGACCCGACCGTCAAGGGCCTCGTGCTCAACACGCGCGACGTCACCGACCGGAAGCTCCTACAGGAAGAGCTGGCGCACCAGGCGTTCCACGATTCGCTCACCGGGTTGTCGAACCGCGCCGTCTTCCGCGACCGCGTGGATCACGCACTCGCCCGAGCCACGCGCACAGGTAGCCGATCGGCGGTCTTCCTGCTGGACCTGGATGGCTTCAAGACGGTGAACGACAGCCTCGGGCACGACGCGGGCGATCAGTTGCTGATCGCGGCCGCACAACGCCTGCAGTTCCAGGGTCGGTCGAGCGACACGGTCGCGCGGATCGGCGGGGACGAGTTCGGAATCCTCCTGGAGGACGATGCCGACGAGACGAGCGCACGCGCCATGGCGGACCGTCTCCTGGCCGCGTTCTCCGTCCCGTTCGAGGTCCGGGGACGGGAACTGTTCGTGCGAGCGACCATCGGGATCGCCCTCAGCGTCGCCGGGGAGTCCAACACCGACGAGATGATCCGGAACGCGGACACCGCGATGTACGCCGCGAAGGCCGCCGGCAAGGCTCGGTACGAGTTCTTCCGGCCGTTCATGCATGCGCGCGCACTGGAGCGCTTCGAGGTGCAGGCCGACCTCGAGCAAGCGCTGATCCGCAACGAGTTCGTTGTGCACTATCAGCCGATCGTCGACTTCGAAACAGGGAAGGCGCTGAGCGTCGAGGCGCTCGTTCGCTGGAACCACCCGACCCGCGGACTGCTCGGGCCTCTCGAGTTCATCCATATCGCCGAGGACACGGGGGTCATCGTCCCGCTGGGCCTCTGGGTGCTCGGCGAGGCGTGCAAACAGACGGTCGCATGGCGCTCCGAGTATCCGGAAGCGTCCGATCTCCGCGTCAGCGTCAACCTCAGCACGCGGCAGCTGCTCGAGCCCGACCTGGTCGCACGGGTCCGCCAGACGCTCGAGGCAAGCGAGCTGCAGCCGGCGGCACTCACGCTGGAGCTGACGGAGGGCAGCCTCATGCAGAAGATCGAGGAGACGGTCACGAAGCTCCGCGCGTTGAAGGAGCTCGGCGTTCGCCTGGCGATCGACGACTTCGGAACGGGTTCGTCGTCGCTCGGCTACCTGCAACGGTTCCCGATCGACATCCTGAAGATCGACAAGTCGTTCGTCGATGGGATCGCCGCCCTCGATTCCGAGGATCCGGCGCTCGTGCGTGCGATCGTCGAGATGGCGAAGACGCTCCGCCTGGAGACGGTGGCCGAGGGCATCGAGGAGACAGAGCAGCTCGCCGAGCTCAGATCGGCGGGATGCCTGTCCGGTCAGGGATACCTGTTCGCGAGACCCCTGCACCCCGATGCGATGGGTGCGTTCCTCAGCAAGGTCGTCGAGGAACCCCTCGCGATGACCCGATCCGAAGCGACCTCGCCCTAGCCGCGCGCGGCACGGGATTTCACGACGGTGCGCGCCAGCAAGAGGGCCGCGATCGCGATCAGCTGACCGCCCAGGATCACGCGGTTCACGTCGATCGCGGGACGCCAGTCGACGTCTTCGCCGCGGATCACGTACGCGCCGATGGGGCGCGCGATGACGCCGAAGCCTGCGCCGATACCGGTGCCTTCGCCTCCCGGACCATCGCCGCCTCCGCCGCCGGCACCGCCCTGGACGCGAGCCGCGGGGATCACGGTGACACCGTTCTTCTCGTACGGGTCACCGAACACGCGTCGGACGCTCATCACGTCCCTGGCTCCTTCGATCGTCTGGCGGACATCGCTCTTCATGTCCATGTCGGCCTCCTCGCCGTCGACGCTCGATCCCAGCCTACGCGCGTCGAGGTGAACGGTGTGGTGACGAGTCGCGGCTTCAGTCGCCGCTGGAGGCGAGGGTCTGTTCGAGCTGGTCGACCGCGTCCGTTAGCCGCCGCGCGTCGGCCGACGAGAGCGTCCCGTGGTCGACGGCTACGGAGAACTTGTCCTTCAGCTCGTTGAGCTTGTCGGTCGCGTCTGCGCCTTCGTGACCGTGGCCGTGGCCGTTCACGGCTTCGTCGACCGCGTGCTGGATATCCGACGCCAGCTTGTGGTCGATCGCTCCGGCATCTTGCAGCTGCTGCGTCAACGCGAGCAGGGCGGCGCCGGCCGCTTCAGGGGTCCGCGGTTCGGACGCCGACGGTGAAGACGATGGCGACGTGGCGGTAGACGACGGGGCGGTCGAGGCCCGCCGGGTCGGGCTCGGCGCCGCCGTTGGGTCACCTCCGGCGAGGATCGCGGCCGTTGCGAGCGCGAGCAGCGCGACGACACCGGCGATCACCGCAACCACCGGCCACCACGGCTTCCGCGGCCGCTCGGCCTGCGTCCGGCGCGGCAGAACGGCCGTGGCCGTCACGGGCATGGTCGCCGTCGTCGTCGCCGTCGCCGTCGCGACAGGCTCGGTGGGGACCGACTCGAGCGCGCGCTGAACATCTTCGGCCGAGTCCGGCCGGTCATCGGGATCCTTCGCCATCAAGCCGGCGACCAGCTCGCCGAGCGCGGCAGGAACCGCTGGAGCGAGCGAGTCGACGCGCGGCGGCGTCGTGTGGACGTGCTGATACACAAGGGACACCGCGTCGTCCCCGGAGAACGGACGTCGCCCCACGAGCATCTGGAACAGCACGCAGCCAAGCGAGTACAGATCGGCACGCGCGTCGACCTTCCCGCCCGTCGCCTGCTCCGGCGCCATATACGGCGGCGAGCCGAAGGTTCGCCCCGTGAGGGTCAGCGTCGCATCGGGTCGTTCCAGGCGCGCGATGCCGAAGTCGCCGATCTTCGCCGCATCCGATGGCGTCAGGAACACGTTCGACGGCTTCACGTCGCGGTGCACGATGCCACGCTCGTGCGCTGCCGCGAGACCGCTCGCCATGTCCGTGGCGATGGCGACCGCGCGCCCAGGCTCGACGCGCCCGGTCCGCCGGAGCTCCTGTTCGAGCGTCGTGCCTTCGACGAGCTCCATCACCAGGTACGGGCGCTCGGCGTCCTC
>JALYLP010000087.1 GCA_030774195.1 Actinomycetota bacterium
CGACGCCGTCGACGGCGGTTCGCTCGCTCGTGGTGACCCTTCCCCGATGGCCGGCCGCGGCCGGTCGTTCGGGTACGAACGGTAGGTTCGACGTCGCGACGCGTCAAGCGACGGGGTCGCCGCAGTCCTGCCGGGATGACCTGCATCGCGCCGCATGGTTGCATTACGGGCGATGGGCACCCTGTCTCCCGGCGAGCAGCCGCTCGACGTCACCCGGTTCGACGTGGAGAGCGCCAGCGATCTCCTCGGGACGTGGGTGCGGCACACGCCGGTCGCCGAGCTCGAGCGCGGGGCGTTCGGCGTCCCGGGACGGCTCGTCCTCAAACTGGAGCTACTGCAGCACACCGGCTCGTTCAAGCCGCGGGGGGCCTTCAACCGGATGCTCACGGCCGACATCGACGAGACGGGCGTGCTCGCGACGTCGGGCGGGAACTTCGGACTGGCCGTCGCCTACGCCGCGCACCGTCTGGGACATCCGGCGGAGATCTTCGTCCCGTCGACATCGCCCCCGATGAAGATCGAGCGGATCCGTTCGTACGGGGCGACGGTGCACGTGATCGACGGGTTCTACGCGGAGGCCTTCGCGGCGTGTGAGGAGCGGGCCTTCGACACCGGCGCGGCGTTCCTGCACCCGTACGACCAGCCGGCCGTCGTCGCCGGACAAGGGACCCTGGCGCAGGAGCTCGGCGACCAGGAACCGACGCTCGACACCGTGATCGTCGCGGTGGGCGGCGGCGGACTCATCGGCGGGATCGCCGCGTGGTTCGCGAGCGACGTCCGGGTGATCGGCGTCGAGCCGGAGCGGTGCCCGACGCTCACGGCCGCGCTCGCGGCGGGCAAGCCGGTCGACGTCGAGGTCGGGGGGGTCGCGGCCGATGCACTGGGGGCGGGACGCGCCGGCATGATCGGGCTCGCGATCGCCCAACGTCACGTCGATCGCGTGGTCCTCGTCTCCGACGACGACGTTACCCGGGCGCGACGACTCCTCTGGGACGACTGCCGCGTCGCGGCGGAACCCGGAGCGGCAGCCCCGCTCGCCGCCCTCCTGGCGGGCGGCTACGTCCCGCAGCCGGACGAACGGGTCGCACTCGTGGTCTGCGGCGGCAACGCGGATCCCGCCGACCTGGCCGCGGCCGCGGCGGACGACACCGACTGAAGGTGGCCCGGCCTCAGCCTCCGAACCGCTCGGTCAGCTCCGGAGCTGCACGCTGCCGGAGTGCGGCGAATACGCGCTGGCGTTCGAGCGCCTGGAGCAGCATCAGGTGGTTCTGTGGGATGTCATGTTCCGCGAAGAACGCCTGCACGTCGGCGACGTTCCCGGGATCCGTCAGCGTCCGGATGCCTCCAGCGAGCGCGATCGCGTTCGATGGGGCGATCCGTCCGAGAAGGTCGTCCCACCCGTTACGAACGAAAGCCCATGCCCGAGCCCCAAGGTCCCTATTGACCTGCGCCCTCGCCAGCAGGAACGGGGTGTCCTGCGCCCGGATGTCTTCCGTGAGGGTCGCTCGCAACGTTCGCTCGAACAGGTCCTCGTCGCGGAACCGCGTTAGCGCGTACAGGTACCGGTCGTGCTCCTGCGGCGTCGGGGCGTTCTTCGCGCGCGCGCGGAACCGTTCGTAGTCGTCGGGGCCGCCGGCGAACGCGACCACATCGACCGCCGCGGCCGCCACCGAGGGCTCGATGTCGGCGCCGGCGCGCGACTCGGACTCCGCCTCGCGCGCGGCTGCCTGGGTCTCGGGGTCGTCGCCGAGGATGCCGAGCGTCCGGATCAGGTCGCCGCGGAGCTCGCGGTCGAGATCGCGTTCCTCCGGTCGCCGCTCCCATCCGAGGCGCTCGAGCGCGGGCCGCACCAGGTTCCTGACGAAGTTCCGGAACCGATCGCGAGCCTCTCCCTCGACGAAGCGGTCGCACCAGGCGAGCCCGGCGACGATCGCCTGCCAGACCGAGGGATCGGTCTCCTGCGAGAAGCCCGCGACCAGGTCGACGAACGATGAGGCCGACGCGTCCCCCGCAACCACCGACGCCCAGGCATCGTCGACCAGACACTGCCGTTCGGCGGGCGTGAGATCCGTGAACGCGCGCGACGTGAGTCGAGCGCGCATCTCGTCGTCGTAGAAGACCCGAACGAACGCCGCCCCACCCGCGTTCCCAACCACCACGGCATCCTCCGAAACCAACGGGAGCTGGAGGCCCTCCCGCTCGACGAGCACACGGTCGACCTGCTCGCCACCGGCCCACGCCTGCCGGACGATCAACGGCACCGGCCAGGTCGTCGGATCATCCGGATGCGATGGGCTGAAGCGCTTCTGATCGAATCGGATCAGGTCGCCGTCTCGGCGAACGGCGATCGCCGGGTAGCCCGGCTGGAAGATCCACGCGTCCATGATCCGACGCACCGGCTCCCCCGTCTCCTCACCGATCGCGTCCCACAGATCGTGGGTCTCGGTGTTGGCGTACGCATGGGCGCGGAGGTACCGGCGGATCCCGTCGCGGAACCGTTCGTGTCCGAGCCACTGCTCGAGCATCCGAAGCACGGCGCCGCCCTTCGTGTACGTGAGGGTGTCGAACATGCCGCTCGCGTCGTTCGGCGAATGCACCGGATACTCGATCGGACGTGTCGTCTCCAACGCGTCGATCTCGAAAGCGTTCGAGCGGATGCGCTGGAACACATCGAAGACCCGCCACTCCGGTTCCATCGCGTCGACGCAGAGGTAGGACATGAACGTCGCGAACGCCTCGTTCAGCCAGATCCCGTTCCACCAACGCATCGTGACCAGGTCGCCGAACCACATGTGCGCGAGCTCGTGCGCGATCGTCTCCGCGACATCCAGGCGCTCGGCGAACGTTGCGAGCGCGTCGTCCATCAGCAGGAGCGTCTCGCGGTACGTCACCAGCCCGGTGTTCTCCATCGCACCCTGCGCGAAGTCCGGGATCGCGGCCTGATCCAGCTTCGCCTCGGGATAGGCGATGTCGTAGTAGTCGGCGAACCAGTCCAGCGCGAACACCCCGACCTCGCCGGCGAAGCCGGTGAGGTGCTCCTTCCCGGGGCGGCATGCAACACGCAGCGGGACCCCGCGTGCGTCCGACGGCTCGGTCACGACGAGCCTGCCGACGATCACACAGACCAGGTACGTCGACATGATCATCGTGTCCGCGAACCGGACCTTGACCCGGCCATCGGGGAGGGAGGCCCGTTCGATCTCCGGCGCGTTCGACAGCGCGGTCAACCCATCGGCCGCGACGACGGTGACGCCGAAGGCCGCCTTGAGGTCGGGCTCGTCCCAACACGGGAAGCACATCCTGGCGTCGGTCGCCTCGAAGTGGGTGGCCGCGATCACGTACGAGGCGCCCTCGTCGTCGTACCGAGACCGGTAGAAGCCGACCATCCGATCGTTCAGCGTTCCCCGGAACCGGAGCCGAAGGATCCACTCCCCCGGCGAGGCCGTCTCCGCGAGCCCGAGGGTCACGCGTTCGGACCCCGCGTCCAGGACGACCTTCTCCAGATCGACCGCGGAGCCGTCCCCGGCCTCGAGCGAGCCGTCCAGCACCTCGAGCTCTTTCGCGTTGAGGACGATCTCGGTCACCGGCTCGTGCACGGTCACGGCGATCGCTTCGTGGCCGTCGAACGTCGCCGTGTCGAGGGAGGGCTCCAGGGTGAGGTCGTACCTCGATGGGGTCACGCTCCGCGGGAGGCGGTAGGTGGCCTCAGAATCCGTCGACGGCTCGTGATCCACGCAGGTCTCAGTCGTCGACGTAGGAAAGCCAGTCGGTGTGCCGTGGATCCTCGCCCTTCGTGGCGGCGAAGAAAGCGTCCTGCAGCTCCTTGGTCACCGCTCCACGGTGACCGGCCCCGACCTGCCGGTCGTCGACCTCGCGGATCGGGGTGAGCTCGGCCGCGGTCCCGGTGAAGAAGCACTCGTCCGCGTTGTACAAGTCGGTGCGAACGAGGTTCTCTTCGCGAACGACGTAATCGCGCTCCCGCGCCAACGCGATCACGCTGCCGCGCGTGATGCCGTCGAGGCACCCGGCCTGGGTGGGAGGGGTGAACAGGACCCCGTCGCGGACGATGAAGACGTTCTCGCCCGACCCGTCCGTGATGAAGCCGGCCTCGTTCAGCATGATGGCTTCGTCGTAGCCGGCCTTGAGCGACTCGACCTTCGCGAGCACGCTGTTGATGTACTGACCGTCCGCCTTGGCGGCCGCGGGGAGGGCGTTCTGCGAGTTCCGGCGCCAGCTGCTGATCTTGATCCGCACGCCCTGCTCGAGCGCCTCCTCACCGAGGTAGGCGCCCCACGGCCAGACGGCGATGCTCACGTTGACGGGAGCGTTGAGCGGGTTCACGCCCATCTCGCCGTACCCGCGGAAGGCGATCGGTCTGACGTAGCAGCTGGTCAGACCGTTGACCTTGATCAGGTCCTTGGTGGCGCGGACGAGCTCGTCGTACGAGAACGGGAGATCCATGTGATAGAGCTTCGCGCTCCGGAACAGGCGGTGGAGGTGCTCCTCGAGGTGCCAGACCGCGGCGCCGCGGGCTGTCTCGTATGCCCGGATACCCTCGAAGACCCCGCTGCCGTAATGCAGCGCATGCGAGAGCACGTGGATCTTGGCATCCGCCCAATCCACGAGCTCGCCATCCATCCAGATCTTCTCGACCTCGGCGATGGGCACCGGGAGCTCCTCCTCGTGATGGAACCCGCCCCGCATCGGGGAGGGATAAGGATACCGACCGACGGGCGCTCCTGCGGGGGTATCAGGGGAGGTCGTAGGCGCGCCACACGCTCGCGAACCGTGGCTCGAGGACGTGGTCGAAGTCCCCGAACCGGTCGGCCGCCCAGGCCTTCGTCTCCGCGACGGCGTCGGCCAGGACGTCCGGCGGGACGTTCCAGGTCCAGGAGAAGACGCCGGCCTCGACCTCTCCGAAGTACCGCTCCATCGTGAGCTCACTCTCTTGCCACACCGTCGGGAGCTCGCGCGCACGGGCGCCGAGCGCGGCCATGGCGTCGTCCAGCTCGGCCCCGCGCTGGAAGTCCAGACCGACCCGTCTGGCGGTCTCGCCGATGCGACCATCCAAGTGATCGCCGATCTCCTGCCAGGGCCCCTCGCTGAACCCGATGTTGATCAGGAGGACCCCGCGCGGCCGGACGACGCGAACCAGTTCCGTCAGTGCGTCCTGCCAGAGCGGGATCAGATGGAGCACGTGACGCGCGAGCGCGGCGCCGAAGACGTGGTCGGCGAACGGCAGTCGCGTCGCATCCCCGATGATCAGCGGGAAGGGCGGGTGTCCGCCCGCCTTCTCGACCAGCTTCGCGAGCATCGGCGCCGACAGATCGACCCCGATCATCCGGATCCCAGCGCGATGGAGGGGAAGGCCGATCAGACCCGTCCCGACCCCGATCTCGAGGCACGGTTGTCGCGCCTCCAGCTCGGTGCGAAGGAGCTCGGTGGTCGCTGCGCTTGCCTCCGAGGTCAGCCGTCTGGTCTCGTCGTACACCTCGGCAGCCCGGTCGAACGGGACCGATCCCCCGGAGCTCACGACACCGGAACCCGCTTGGCCGGGTCGAAGAACGGCAACGCGCTCACCACCGCGCGACGGGGACCGGTCGACGAGCGTAACTCCAGGGGGGTCCCCTCCTCCATGT
>JALYLP010000088.1 GCA_030774195.1 Actinomycetota bacterium
GTTCCCGGCCGGTCCACACGACCGCCGCGGGGTACCTGGGCTCAATCGGCGCCGCGGGGGTCGGACGCCACGAGTCCGTCGAGGGGTCGAACGCTGCCCCGTCGACGCGTAGCTCCTTCTGCGTTCCTCCCCAGATCAGGACCTCGGTCCCGGTCCAGACCGCAGAAGCATCGATCCGCGCAACCGGCCCCGCAGGTATCGCGCTCCACGTCCTTGAGGTCGGGTCGAAGGCGTACCCGTCCGCCGTCGGAGCGTACGAGTCGTCTCGAGGTGCGGTCCCGCCCCACGCGATGAGGCCACGGCCTGTCCACACGAGCGTGGCGCCCTCGCGGATCTCCGGGGGCGGGGGCAGCTCGGTCCACCCGGCGCGCAGGCCTTCCCAGGGATCCGCCGCATCCGGTGCTTGCTCCGACAGCCGGGGCCGGCTCGTCCTCGCGGGACCGAACGAGCGCACGGCGAGCAGCGTGGCGGTTCCAACGACGACCAGCGCGACGGTCGTCGCCGCTACCCGGCGGCCGAACTGATCCCCCATGGTCAAAGCGACTCCTTCCCGGGTCCGGCGGTTCCGTCACCTCACGCCGCGCCGCCTACCGACGAAGTCTCGACTTGCGCGGACCACCAGACCACCCGGCCGGTCGGGTTCAAGAGCGCTGCGCGGAGGCGACGGACATGGGGCTCGAGGTCTCGCCTCGATATGGCGGTCGTGGCCGGCGGATCGCTGCCGGCATCGTGGCTCTGTTGGTCCTCGCCGTCGCGCGGCGCTACCCCGCTGCTACCCGGCAGCCATCGTCGCCGGTGAGAGGGGGTGCGAAGGCCCGTCAGGGGGACCGCGGATCCCCTGCCGGCACGCCTTCGAGAGGGCGTCACTCGCGTTCCGATTGGTCGCGGCGCAGGGATCGATCAATCTTCCAGCCGGCTCCGATTCGTCTTCGGCTCGCCGGACTCGACGTGGCTGATGATGGCCAGCAGCGTCTGGTGTCTGGCGGATGGCGAGCCAGCTCGCTTAGGTCGACGTCGGACCATTTTCCGATGTGACGATGGACAGCGCTCACGCTGAAGCGCTCCCTCCAACGCTGCGCCGTCGCCGGCGCCGTTCCCCTCGGGCAGCCTCCTCGAGGGCCTCGGGAGCAGTACGGCCTGTCGACTCGATCCAAACCGCCAACTCCGACACGCTCGCGGACGACAACTCGTGCCGATCGGGATCCCACAGCCAGTCGGCCACCATCCTTCCGGGGTACGCGGCGCCGGTCTCCTCGTCGGCGTCGGGGTCGGCCCCGAACGTCGGTTCCCGGCGGGGGGTAAAGAAGAAGGTGGGGTGAGACCCCAAGGACAACAGCGAGTGCGAACAGCTCAGAAACCTCGATAGACCGCTTCCCGCTCTCCATCGCGACGATGGTGGGCCTCGACACGTCCAAGAACGCAAAGCCTGCCGCGGCAAGCTGATCGCGCAGATCACGCTGCGTCCAACCCCGACGCTGCCCTCTGTAACTTTGGACCCGGGTTTCGGATCCTGTTTCACGATCGATCCAACGGGGTCGTGCGAATACTCCTTCTTGAACTCGGCTCCTAGCACAATCTTCGCCAAGATCTTCTCGGCCTTGGCGAACTGAAGTCCATCGATGTCGGGGACCTTGGTAGTGACAACGGGCTCAGGCGCCGGAGTGCTCGGCTCCTGGGAATTCGAAATCTCAGGTGTTGTAGACGACAAGGGTTCTGTCGGCGCCATGGCCGTCCATGCGTTCTCGCTGGCGATGATCGCGGCGGCAGACGTCCTCTGTTGGGAAAGCCGCGACGAACTTGTCGAGTATCGGGATCGCGTCATTGGGCTCTCGGGCGATTTGTTCGCCGAGATCGCCGGCGAGCTGGGGGCGATGGATCTGGGGCGGGGATAGGCCGTCGGCCTGCCCCGAGCGGGCGCTACCGGTGCGGCCACCACCGGGACCAGACTGGACCGGCTAGCAACCTATACCGCCGTATACCCTCTGGGCATGGGTGGGAGCTGGTCGCACGTCGCCTACTCGGACGAGGCGAACTGGAACGTCGGCCGGTACCGATCCGTCGCCGCGGTGAGCGTGGCCGCCTCCATGCACGACCGCATCGTCCTTCGCTGCGCGGATCTGCTCAAGGGCTCGTCCGTGACGGAGCTCGGCTGGAAGTACGTCGCAAGCGCGAGGCAGCGGTTCGCGGCGGTCAAGGTCATCGACGTGGTGATCGAGGAGGCATGCGCCGGGAGCATGCGCGTCGACGTCCTGATGTGGGACATGGAGGACGAGCGGCACAAGGACGTGTTCCGGCGGGACGACGTGGCGAACCTCGGCCGGATGTACCACCACCTGTTCGTGAACGTGCTCCGGTCCAAGTGGCCCGACGGCAGCACGTGGTCGTTGCACCCCGACGAGCACTCGGAGGTCGATTGGACGACGCTTGAGCGGACGATCGACGCCAGGGGCGTGGTCCTCGCGGAGCGCCCGGAGCTGCAGATCCTCCGCGACCTCACGGTCGAGTTCCGCGTCGTGCGGCTCGTCCCCCGCGAGTCGCACGCCCACCCGCTGATCCAGGTCGCCGACGTGTTCGCGGGGATGATGCCCTACTCGTACCTGCGGTACGGCGACTTCGAGCGGTGGACGCCGCCGCGCGACCAGCAGACCTTGCCGGGAGCGGTGCCCGGACCGAACCTGAGCGGCTCCGACGAGGAGCGGTTCCTGGTCCTCGACCACCTCAAGACGGCCTGCGCGGGGCGGAAGCTGTACGTCAGCCTGGCGAGCCATCGCGGCCTCCGGACCATGGACCCGACGAAGCCGATCAACTTCTGGCCCTACGAGGCACAGTCGGAGCAGGACCGCGCGCCGGTCAAGCGGCCGAGGTGGTGGCGCGACAGCTAGCGCGAGGGCGGGTGACGGTTCCGCCGGAAAGCGACATGCACCTCACTTCGGTGA
>JALYLP010000089.1 GCA_030774195.1 Actinomycetota bacterium
GAGGTCGTCGAGCTCATCCTGGTCTCGATGATCGTCGGAGGGCACATCCTTATTGAAGGCGTGTCCGGGGTCGCCAAGACCCTTCTGGCTCGAGCTGCATCCCGCGCGCTTGCGGTTGAGTTCCGCCGGGTTCAGTTCACACCCGAGACAACCGGCGAGGATCTCATCGGCTCGTGGTTCCAGAGTCAACTCGGCCGCACGTTCCGCCCCGGCCCTATTTTCACCAACATCTTGCTGGCCGATGAGATCAACCGAACGCCCTCGCGGACTCAAGCTGCACTCCTCGAGGCGATGCAAGAGCGCCAAGTGAGCTTGGCAGAGGAAACCCGCCTGCTTCCCGACCCATTCATGGTCATGGCGACACAAAATCCTTCGAGCTTCGAGGGAACCTTCCCCCTTCCCGAGGCACAGCTCGACCGTTTCCTGTTCAAGGTCTCTGTCACCTACGTCTCGGAACACGATGAGGTCGACGCGATGATGATGAAACACGAGGGCATCCAGTCGGCGACGTTATTCGACGTTATCGCGACTATCAGCCTTGCAGACCTCACCGAGGCGAAGGAACTGGTCGACGAGACTGAGGCCTCCGCGGAAGTCATCCGTTACATGGTTTCGGTGATCCGTCTGACCCGTGAGCTCCCCACGGTGTCCCTCGGGGCCAGCACGCGCGCCGCCGCTCACCTCTTGGGAGCGTCGAAGGCCGCGGCACGGATCGCCGGCCGGGACCACGTGGCCGTCGAAGATGTCCAACACATGGTGTTCCCGGTCCTCAGGCACCGACTCATGCTGCGCCGCGAGATCGCCTTCGACGAATACTCGGCCGATGACGCGCTCAAGTTCGTGCTGCAGACGGTCCCGGTCCCGGAGCACGTATGAGCATTCAGGAACAGAATGGCCCCGCCCACCTCCCCGCATCCGAGACGGGCGGTCAGAAGATCGGGCTCCGCGTGGTGCGCGTCGTGCTGATGCTCGACGTCTGCCGGATCGAGGGTTCGATACATCTTCCTCCGGAGCTAACTCGGTTCTCGGATGCCTGGGAGTCGGTGATGCGAGATCCGCGCGCCTTCTTCCCGGTCACCGGCACGAAATTGCGATATGGCGCTGAATCTCAGCTCCTGTATGCCCCCGACTTCATGGAGGTAAGGAAATCGGAGGTCAGAGCCGTGTTCCCGCTCGACCCACCTCAAACGTAGAGCTCGGCGGCGGCTACACCCGAGCCGGAGGACGGGAGCTGTGTCCGTCCCCGCCGTTGGCCGCTACGTCGTGCCCATCACCTTTGGGGTCCGCGAATCCATGACCGTGTAGCCCGAAGACACGCCGCTGGGTCGATCGTCGGGCCGGGCACCCGGTGGTGGATCGAGGGAAATGACCGCCCTCATCCGTGCTCGGCTCGCGCCTCATACCTACAATGGCGAGACTCATAGAAGGGCGGTCGCCGTGGACGATCCGTTCGAGGTTCTCGATCTGCAGCCGGGAGCAAGCTCGCAAGAGATCACGGCTGCTTATCGCAGACTCGTAAAGCTGTACCACCCAGACACCCATACCGACGAGGACCCCGCCGCCCGTGAAGACGCGGAGCGCCGGATGCTCGAGATCAACCGGGCGCGTCACCTTCTGCGCTCCCGCACTACGCCGGGTCGGAACGAGCCCACCAAAGCTAGTCTGATGACCAGCCTGTACCTCGTCTTCCTTCCCAGCGGCCACAAGTCGTCCGTCGCCTACACCGTGACGAACGATTCCGGCCTCAATCTGGGAGAGGTCAAACGCCGCCAAGGGAGAACGGGAGATCCAAGCTACCTTCGTGAGCTCGGTCCCAGCTACTCCGTGGGCTCAACCGGAGATCCCATCCTTGAGGTCTCCAGGCTGCACGGCCGCGTCGTTCCGATGGTGAGGATCAAGGACGCAGTGAGTGATGTGGTGGTCGGACACATAACGCGCCACGGTGAAGAGCTGTGGATGGAAAGACTCGAGAACAACGCGCTGCTCGCCAAACTCAACCCGCGCAGCGACTATCACGTCGCGGAGGCCGCGGGGCGCGAGGTCGGTCGCGTCGAGAACACGGAGTCGAGCCGGGGGCACGGATTCGTCGTCACCGTCTCGCCCGACGCCGATGACGAGGTCAGGATGTTCCTGCTC
>JALYLP010000090.1 GCA_030774195.1 Actinomycetota bacterium
ACGTCCTCGAGCGGCCGCATGCGCTGGATCGTCGCGATCGTGTGCAGACCCACCATGCCGTCCGGCTCCTCGCCGACGTTCCGTTGGAACTCGCGCACCGCCAGGTCGGTCCGTTGCCCGTGAACCCCGTCCTCCTTCCCGGCATCGAACCCCAATGCGTTGAGCTTGCGTTGCAGTTCTCGAACGTCGTCTCCGCGGAACAGAGGCGCGTGCAGGTACAGGGTTCTGTCCCCGAGCCGGAACCCTGCCTCGACGAGCTGCATCCAGGTGTCCGGTCCCACCAAGCCGTCCACCCGGAGGTGGCGGAGATCCTGGAACGCGCGGATGGCGGCTTCTGTGGAAGGCCCGAACCAGCCGGCCAGCTCGCCGGGTGCCACCGCGTAGCCGAGGGCCGCCAGACGCTGCTGGACGTCCAGCACCTCGGACCCATGATCGCCAAGCCGGAAGACGCTCATGCCACGAGTGTGCGACTCGATCGGGGTGCCCCGCAAACGCGGCGGTTGTTCGGGTTACAGGTGCGGCGCGAGATCGCGGAGGATCGCATCCTTCGGCTTCGCGCCGATGACGCGGGCAACCTCCTGCCCGCCCTTGAACAGGATGAGGGACGGGATGGACATCACGCCGTAGGTGCGTGTGGCCTGCGGGTTCTCGTCGATGTTGAGCTTCGCCACCTTGAGGGTCTCGCCCTTCTCGTTCCCGATCTCCTCCACGACGGGGGAAACCATGTGGCACGGGACGCACCACTCCGCCCAGAAGTCCACGAGGACCGGGATATCGGAGTCGAGAACCTGTGCCTGGAAATCCGTTTCGGTGACCGTTCCGATGTTCGCCATGTTCGTTTCGTTCTCCTTCGTTCGGGGCCCCTGCGGGAGCCGCAGGAACCGACCCCTACGCTCTCAGAACGCTTGTCGACCGGTCGGGCATTCCGTCAGTGGCCGTGGGCCTCGTCCTCGAGGAAGCGCTCGGCATCGATCGCCGCCTTGCACCCCTGGCCGGCAGCGGTGACGGCCTGCCGGTAGATGCGGTCGGTCACGTCGCCCGCCGCGAAGACCCCCGGCACGCTCGTCGCCGTCCGAGGCTCGGCGACCGTGATGTAGCCTTCTTCGTCGAGCGCCAGCTTGCCGCGGAACAAGCCGGTGTTCGGGTCGTGTCCGATCGCGACGAACAGGCCGTCCGCGGGGAAGGTGCGTGATCCATCGGTGCGGATGTCGTTCAACGTGACGCCCGATACCGCGTCGTCACCGTGGACCTCCTCGACCGTCGTGTTCCAGATCACGTCGACCTTCGGGTTGGCAAGCGCGCGCGCCGACATCACTTTCGACGCGCGGAACTCGTCGCGCCGATGGACGATCGTTACCTTGCTCGCGAACTTGGTGAGGAAGGTGGCCTCCTCCATCGCGGTGTCGCCTCCGCCCACCACGACGAGCTCGCGATCGCGGAAGAAGAATCCGTCACAGGTGGCGCATGCAGAGACGCCCCGGCCTCGAAGCTTCTCCTCACCCGGAACGCCGAGCCACCGGGCCGTCGCCCCGGTCGCAACGATGATCGTGCGGCCTCGCCACTCCTGATCACCGGCTCGCACGACGAACGGACGTTCCGACAGATCGACGTCGGTGACATGCACAGGGAGGATCTCAGCACCGAAGCGCGCGGCCTGCTTCTCCATCTGATCCATCAGCTCGGGGCCGAGGAGGCCATCGGCGAAGCCCGGATAGTTCTCGACGTCCGTCGTCAACATCAGCTGACCGCCGGCCTCGAGACCTTTCAGGAGGAGCGGAGCGAGGTTCGCTCGCGCGGCGTACAGGCCGGCCGTGAATCCGGCCGGCCCCGAGCCGATCACGATCACGTTCCGCGGTTCGTCCACTGGTTGCGAATCCTCCCATAGCGCTGAACGCCCGCCTATTCCCGGAGCTCAGGCCTGAGGTCAGGCCTGAGGTCAGGTCGTTGCCTGGGTCGACGTCAGGATGGAACAGTCCCGGCTGGATGCGACCAGGACCCGAACGACGTCTGCCGGCTGCCCAGCGCCAGGCCCGATGGAGTAGACGCCGAGCACGGCGGGGGTGCCCCGGTACCGAGCCTGGATCACGCGAACGAGCTGACCCTCGGGCGCCTGTTGTCCGGCAGGCTCGGTGAAGGCGCGATCGAGGCATGCGACGGCGTCAGCGAACGAGATCAGTCCCGCGGACGTGACGTCCGTCGCCGCAGGGACCTGCGTCGGCGAGTTATTCGAATCGAACGTTCCGCGCTCTTGGGCGCCGTAGGAACTCGCGAGCGCCTCGACGCCTGCTAGGT
>JALYLP010000091.1 GCA_030774195.1 Actinomycetota bacterium
AACGTGAGGTCGGTCTCGTCGCCGCCCACTCGGATCGTGTCAACCTGGGTCAGGGTGGCGGCGTCGATCTCCAGCACCGTCCCGACGCCTCGGTCGAGCAACCACACCGAGCCGCCACCGACGGTGACGGCATCTGGGTTGCCGGATACGTCGACGGATCCCACGATCTTGCCGTTCGTCGGGTCCACCTCGCTTAGCCTGCCGGTCAGCGCGTCGATCACCCACACACCGCCTGCACCGGCCGCGACCGCGTCGACGGGGCCGGTGTCGATACGGCGGATCACCTCGCCCCGGAACGGGTCCACCTCGACGATGCTGTCGGCGAGCGACACCCAGACCGCACCCTCACCGACCGCGATATGGCCTCCGAGGCCCGACGTAAGCCGAGAGGTCAGCGGCACGCTGGGAAGGAGGGCGTCGGTCGCGGGGTTGATGCGGAGCAGTTCGACCCCCGACGACACCCAGACGGTGCGGAAGCCGACGATCGGTTCATCGAAGAAGAACGATGTCACCGGGATGGTCTCGTGGACGGTCCCGGTCGCGGGGTCGACGTGTTGGACGTTGGGCTCACTGCCGACCCACACGCCGCCCTCGCCGGCGGCCAAGCCGGCGCTGCCGCCCTTGGGTGACGCCGATCCCACCCTGATGGTTTGCACGAGTACGCCTGTGGTGGGATCGAGCCGCACGACCGAGCCGAGCGGTGGCCCAACAGGCGTGTTCGACGCACGCTCGGGGGGTGTGCCTCCTCGGGTCGCCACGAAGACCGCGACCGCGGCGAGCACGAGGAGGACGCCGCCGACCGGAACGAGGAGTCGGCGACGCCGCGCCGGAGGGCGCCGGGCGGCGACAACGGCCCCCTCCCCGCTGACGATCCCGAGCGACTGCCGGAGGGCGCCCGCGAACTCACCTGCCGTCGCGTACCGGTCGTCCGGCCGCTTGGCCATCGCTTTCGCGACGATCGCGTTCAAGTCGCGAGACGGCTCGGGGCGTCTCGCAGAGGGCATCGGTGGTGGATCCTCTAGATGCGAGTAGAGCGTTGCCACCTCGGTGTCTCGGCCGAACGGAGGTTCCCCGGTCAGGCACTCGTAGAGCACACATCCGAGCGAATAGACGTCCGCCCGTCCGTCGACCTCCTCGCCTTTGATCTGCTCGGGGGCACGTAGTCAACGGTCCCCATGAACTGCCCGGTCTTGGTGAGATCGGTCTCGAGCTTGGAGCGTCGGATCAGGCCGAAGTCGGTGAGGTAGGCCCGGTCCCCCTTGGAGACCAAGATGTTGCCCGGCTTCACGTCGCGGTGAACCAGACCGTGCTCGTGCGCCTCCTCCAGTGCCTCGGCGATCTGTGAACAAATCCGGACCGCGCGCTCGGGTGCGAGTGGACCCTCCCGATCGAGGAGGCTCCGAAGGTCCTCGCGCTCCACGTAGCGCATCGCGATGTAGAGCTCGCCCGATGACTCCCCGGCCCCGTAGACCGGGACGATGTTCGGATGCTCCACGGAGGCGGCTGCGTTGGACTCGCGGATGAACCGCTCGCGGAAGGCGGCATCGGTGGCGAGCTCGGGTGGGAGGAGTTTGAGTGCGACCTTGCGCTCGGGGAAGGACTGCGTGGCGAGATAGACCTCACCCATCCCGCCGCGGGCGATCAGCGACTCGATGCGGTAGCTCGCGATTTCCGTGCCGATCCGGTCGACCATGGCCCTCCCGGTAGGGGTTGTAACACCCGTGGCGGAAGCGTGGGACGTCTGTGTTCCTGGTCAACACCTGGTCAAGGAGCCGACGGGACCAGGCGGTACTCGAAGGCACTCATGTGACGATTGAGATCGGCACTCAGCAGCGGAAGTTCTGGTCACGGAGCGGCGCGCCCCTTCCTTGACACGGAAGCGCTCATCGACCTCCCTGAGGTAGCACCGAGGTAGCAGAACCAACGGAACTCGACCGAACCAGACGGTAGCCGTGTGACTTCTGATGTTGGCCCTGAGCAGCAGGAACGAGTGTTTCTGCTGGTAGACGAACCGCGCCGCTTCTGGTTTGGGAGCAGGAGGCATTCGAATCCGCCCGCCCCGACTGAAGACAGCCAGTAAGAGCACTCGCCCTCGAAGGGCATCCACACCGAATCGTCAAGGTCGAGTGGGTGAGAGGG
>JALYLP010000092.1 GCA_030774195.1 Actinomycetota bacterium
CCCTGGGGATCCGGGCCGTTCATGGCGTCTACGCCGCCATGAGCGGCCCCGCCTACGAGACCCCGACCGAGGTCGCGATGCTCCAGCGCCTGGGCGCGACGGTGGTCGGGATGTCGATGGTGCCGGAGGCCCTCCCCGCCCTGGCGCTCGGGATGCATGTGCTCGGCATCTGTAGTCTGACGAACGCCCTCGGCGAACACGTCACCCATGAGGAGGTCGTTCGCGTCTCGAACGAGACCGCGCTGGCCGTCGGGAGGCTCCTCGTGGATCTGTTGCCACGCCTCCCCGGACCGAAAGCAGGAACGTGACCATGGCAGACATCAGAGACGCCGGCCTCGCGCCCGGCGGGAGGGATCGGATCGACTGGGCGGCCGGCGAGATGCCGGTCCTGCGTCAGATCCGCGAGCGCTTCGAAAAGGAGCGTCCGCTGAACGACATCAGGATCGCCGCGTGCCTGCACGTGACGACCGAAACGGCCAACCTGATGGAAACGCTGGCGGCAGGGGGAGCGGAGGTCCTGCTTGCGGCGTCGAACCCGCTCTCCACCCAGGATGACGTCGCGGCGGCCCTGACCGAACAGAGCGGCGTGGAGACGTTCGCGATCAAGGGCGAGGACAACGACACGTACTACAAGCACATCAACGCCGTGCTCGATCTCCGACCGATGATCACGATGGACGACGGTGCGGATCTGGTGAACGTCCTGCACACGCGACGCGCGGACCAGCTCACGGAGGTGCTCGGAGGTACCGAGGAAACCACCACCGGGGTGATCCGCCTCCGCGCGATGGCCTCCGATGGTGCTTTGGCCTACCCGATCGTGTCGGTCAATGACGCGGATACCAAGCACCTGTTCGACAATCGGTTCGGGACCGGCCAATCGACCATGGACGCGATCATGCGATCGACGAACCGCCTCATCGCCGGCAAGACGTTCGTCGTCGCCGGGTACGGGATGTGCGGCCGGGGGGTCGCGGCGCGCGCTCGGGGGATGGGGGCGCACGTGATCGTGACCGAGGTCGATCCCACCTCTGCACTCGAGGCGGTCATGGAAGGGTACCGGGTCATGCCGATCCGCGACGCCGCCAGGGTCGGCGACCTGTTCGTCACCGTCACGGGCGACACGGGTGTGATCCGGCGCGAACATTTCGAGCTGATGAAGGACGGCGCGATCCTCGCCAACAGCGGGCACTTCGACGTCGAGATCGACAAGACCGCGTTGCGCGAGCTGGCGACCGGAGGTGTTCGGCGGCTCCGGGAGTTCGTCGACGAGTACACGCTCGCGGACGGACGACGCATCAACCTTCTGGGTGAGGGCCGGCTCGTGAACCTCGCCGCCGCCGAAGGACACCCGGCCGCCGTCATGGACATGTCGTTCGCGAACCAAGCGCTGGCGGTGGAGTGGATGGTGAAGAACCACGCGACGCTCGAGAAGCGGGTCTACCCGGTCCCCGTGGAGATCGATCGGGAGGTCGCGCGTCTCAAGCTTCGGGCGATGAACGTCGAGATCGATCAGCTCACGGCCGAGCAGGACGAGTACCTCCACTCGTGGCAGCAGGGGACATAGCGCGAAGGTGGAGAGCGACGCCATCTCCGTCCGAGCCGCGTACGAGCGGTTCCCGGTCTCGGTCAAGGGCGCCTTCCTCCTACGCGGCGCCGACGGGCTCCCCCATCAGGTGCGGATCGAGTCGGCGCGCGCGACCGAGTGCTCCGGGCGGGGCGACCGGGCGATCGGGCTCGAGGAGATGGTGTTGGAGGTCGCGCCGACGCTCGACACCTTCGTGCCGTTCGAGGTCTCCACGATGGATCTCGCGGCAGGGTGGTACCGGCTCGAGTGTGCGCTGCTCGTCGACGGCATCCCGATCGTCCTGCACCCGGGTCGGCCGTTCGCGATCGCGTGGCCGCGCTCGGCCGTTCGACGCGGGACCGCCACGATCGGGACGAAGGCCGGAGGGGTCGCCTTGGAGACGCTCGAATGCGGCGGCGACAGCCTGCGGATCTCGTTCGCTGCGGACACGGTTCCCGCGCTGAAGCTCCAGATGGACGGCGCCTCCCACCCCCTACTCGAGATCGAGTTCGATGAGGAGTCGGGTCAGGGTCGCGTCGTCGGGTACCCGGCCCTCCGGTCGCAGCAGCGACTGACGATCGAGATCAGGGGTTCGGAGCCGGTCGAGGTCGCTCTGCCCTAGCGATGTCGGTGGCGGCCGGTACGGTCGCCGCGTGCTCGCACGGGCGCTCGACGTCGTGTTCCCACGCCGGTGCGCCGGATGCGGCGAGGGGCCCTGGCCTTTCTGCTCCGGTTGCAGCGCCGCCCTCGTCGCGATCGGGCCTCCCTGGTGCGATCGGTGCGGGCGCCCGTCGCGCGTCCCGGTGCCTTCCTGTCGTGACTGTCCACCGG
>JALYLP010000093.1 GCA_030774195.1 Actinomycetota bacterium
GCGCGAGCGAGCTCCTTTCCCTCGCTCGTCACCCGCAACGCAACGACCTTCGTGCCGCCGACGTCGATGCCGACGGCCTCAGGAGCCGCCTCGCTCATCCGATGTCGATCTTCTCGAGCCGCGTCGGGCCGGGCTGCTCTCCCTCGGGGGGGTGCAGTTCATCCGCCCGCGCATCGATGACGCCGCGGAACGCGAGCAGCATCTCCGTGCCCGCTCGGAGCAGGTGCTCGATCACCTCGGGCTTGAGCGGCTGAACGGCCGTGACGGCCATGCAGATCGGGCACCACGCGACCGGGCATCCCCCCTGCACATGAGGACCGTCCGGCGCGGCGGGGTCCGGCGTTTCGGTGCTGGGCAGGCTGGACCCGACCTGCTTCGCGCGCTCGTCCTTCGCGGCCTCGGCCATCGTCAGCCCCTTTCCGGGTCTGCGGGTTGGGACCCGCGACCGAACACGATCTCCAGATGGTCCCCCGCGAAGTTCGCTTCGCGGACGACCATGCGTTTGAGCGACTGGGGGAGGATCAGGTTGCGCTTGTACGACCCCACGCGGACCACCAACTCCTCTCCCCGCCGATGGATGTCCATGTCGTCGCGGGAGACGAACGGGAGCCGCATCTGCAACACGTACCCGTCGCCGCGCTTGCGCACACGGATCGGGTCGTCGTGGTACAGGATCGAGACCGCATCCAGCTCCCCGTAGACCTCCTGCCCCATCTCCTCGAGCAAGGGGATCCCCACCATCTCGCGATCGAACAACCGGGAGAGGAGGATCGGCACGGGCTCGAAGGACTCGTGCACGGTCGCCAGGTGTTCGGCCTGGATGTCCTTCCACTTCCCGAAGTACGGGTCGGTGACGTCGGCTGGCAGGACCCTGTTCACGACCACGGCGTCGACCCGGTACCCGAACAGACCGAGATACGTGTAGGTCCGGCGCGCCTCGCTGATCACCATCTTCTCGGGGTTCAATACCAACCGGACCGAGGAGACGGCCTCGTCGGTCAGGATGCCCTTCACCGCGTCCAGGTTCCTGTGGAGCCGTTCGACCGCCTCGAAGACCTGGTCCGACGCGATGGGGAGCGACGTCATCCTCGACACGAGCGGACGGACCGCCTTCACCACCTTCCGCTCCACCGGGAAGATGCGTTCGATGTACCAGCTCATGATCTCGGGCAGGGACAGGAGCCGCAGCGTCTCGGCGGTGGGCGCGCAATCGACGACGATACAGTCGTAGTTGCCGCTCTCGACGTGGGTCTTCACATCGATCAACGCGAAGATCTCGTCGAGACCCGGGATCACGGTCAGCTCTTCGGCTTGGATCGTCTCGGTTCCCGCCCAGTTCATCAGCTGGACCATGTAGTCCTGGATGTCGCGCCAGTTGTCCTCGAGCCGCTCCTGCGCGTCGATCTCCTGCCCCCAGAGGTTCTCGATGATCCGGGTCGGCGCACTCCCCATCCTCGTCTCGAAAGAATCCGCGAGCGAGTGCGCTGGGTCGGTGGACATCACCAGCGTCCGCTCGCCGGCCTTGGCGGCCCGGACCGCGGTGGCGGCCGCGACGGTCGTCTTGCCGACCCCACCTTTCCCCGTGAACAAGATGACGCGCATCGGGCCAGCCTAGCCTCGCGGCCCTTTCTCGTCAGCGGGTCGCGAGCAGGGCGAGGACCGCGATGACGTTGATGGTGGCGTGCGCAGCGATCGAGGCGACGAGCGTGCGACGATGCTCGAACACGGAGGCGAGGATCACGCCCATCAGCGCGAGCCCGAAGAACCGGATCGGCTCGACGTGCACGAACGCGAAGAACGAACCCGACACGAGCGCGGCCCATACGAAGCGCATCCGGCGACGCAGCCCCTGGAACAGGAACCCTCGGAAGTAGACCTCCTCGCAGATCGGGGCGAGGCTCACCGCCATCACGGCGTTGATGACGAGCCACGGCCCCGCCATGTCCTGAAGCCGTGTCGTCGTCGTCGGCTGGTGGCCGGTGATGGCGCGCACAACCTCCGCCGTGATCGCGATCGCGACGGTGCCTGCGAGCACGGCGCCGAGCCCCGCACCGACCCCGGCGAAAACATCGCGAGCGCGCCAACCGCCGCGTCGCAGACCGAGCGGGGCGAGGGAGCCCCGGGTGCGACGGACGTAGATGACGATCGGGACGAGCAGGCTGAGCTGTTGCGCCGCCGTCACCAGGACGGCTCCGCCGTCCGAGTCCCATCCCAGGAAGCCGAAGACGAGGTAGTTCGCCAACAGCACCAACCCGAACGGCACCAGCGCGATCGGGAGGAACTCGTTGAGGCTCCAGACCCCGAGTGGCCATCGGTCCTCACCATCCGGACGAGGGGGGACCGGTGGCGCGACCGGCCGCATCGCCGGGGGCGCGAGCGGCTCGACGCTCATCAACCCATCTCGACGCGCCGTTTCAGACGTTCGAGCGCGTTCTCGATGACCCGACGAGCGCCCTCCGTCCTGATGAACCCCGGAACGAGCGGTCCTAGCTCAACGGCCAAGCGGTACGTGACCTGCGTGATGTCCGGATCGACCTCATCGAGGAGGTACTCGCCGCGCACGTCGCGCACGGCTCCGTGGGCGTCCGTCGAATCCCAGGAGATGGCGGTGTCTCCGGGCGCGTACCGATACCGCAGGGTATAGGACGCCTTGCCGAGGACCGGGACGTCGACCTCGAACGCGACCTCGGTCGGCCGGCCTCCCTCACCCCGCTCGCGGACGTCCGCCGACCGGACGTCGGCCCATTCCGGGTAGGCCTCGTAGTCCTCGATCACCTCGACGACATCGTCGATCGGCGCCTCGATCAGGATCGATCCCTCGGCGTGTTCCATCAGAGCAATGCTACCGGTGGGCCGCGGTCACCGCGCCGAACACCAGCAGACCGACGCCGACGAAGACGACACCGACGAGCGCCCACATCAGGACCTTCGTCTCTACGATCAGGTTGCCGCCCTGTGCCAGCCCGTAGGCCTCGACCGCAGACATGGCGTATACGCCGATCCCGGCGACGAGGAACAAGACGAACGCGGCGACGAGTGCCCCGGAGCCGGCGGCCGCCACCGCGAGCGATGCGCCGAGCCCGAACGTGACGGCGAACAGCACCCCGCGCGCGAGCCCGTCCAGACCGCGGCCGAGCGCACGGTGTCCGAGCCCGGGGAAGATCAACGAACGGATCGCCGCGTCGCGTGGTTCGATCCGTGCCCGTACCTCAGGAACCCGCATCACCTGGGCGAACGGCGTGCCGCAGGTCGCACAGGAATCGAGCTGGATCGGGTTCTTCCCCCCGCACACGGGGCACGGCCAGAAGGGCGTCGGTCGTTCCGTCTGCTCGGTGACCGCACCGACGCCGGTCGCCGTCTCCGGTTCCTCCGCTTGTGCAGCGGGAGCAGGTTCGGGATCTCGACCGAGCGGCGCGAAGCACTGGCCGCACCACGCTGCATCTTCGGAAACCAATGCGCCGCAGTTGGGACATCGGAGTTCGTGATCGGGCACGGCCGAAGGGTACCCCCCGAACGAGACGCGATGAACGACCTCAACCGACCGCGGCGCGCAGCCATCCGGCGAGCCGGCCGGCGATGACCGGCCAGGTGTACGAGCGGATGACGCGCGCACGTCCTGCCTCACCCATCTTCCGCGCGAGACCGGGGTCCGCGAGCAGGGTCGCCACCGCGTGGGCGACCCCATCTACCCGGCGCCCGTCGACGCACAACCCGGTTTCGCCGTCGATGAGGGTCTCCGGGGCGCCGCCGGAGTCGCCGACGACGACCGGGCGGCCGCACGCGGCCGCCTCGATGAAGACGTTGCCCCAGCCTTCGACCTCGAGACCCGCAGCGCGGGTGCGACAGGGCATCGCGAACACGTCCCCGACCGCGTAGTACCCGGGGAGGTCGTCCTCGCTCACCTCGCCGGCGAAGATGACCGAACCCGACGGCGCTGCGGTGGCCATGGCGCGGAGCTTCGCTTCGTAGGAGCCTCCCCCGACGATCAACAGTGTGGCGTCGGGGACACGGGCTCGGACGGATCCCATCGCCCGGATCAAGACGTCCTGTCCCTTGCGAGGGACGAGCCTGCTGACGCACACGACGAGCGGTCGGTCCCCGACGCCCAGCGAGCGTCGGATCCCGTCGGTCTCGAGGTCCGGCCGGAAGCGCTCGACATCGGCACCCGGGTAGAGCACCGAGACCGGAACGTCGACGGGCACCGCGGTCCGCACCGTCCGCGCGACGAAGGCCGAGCACATCACCGCGACCCGGGACGCGCGCGAGGTTGCGCGCCGGATCGCTGCGTGTGTCCCCGGAGCGATCGAGAGCCAGTACTCGAAGCCATGGGCGGCGGCGATATACGGGTACCCGTCCTCGGCCAACCGCGGCCCGAGGAGGGCCAACGGATAGGTCGCGCCGAACAGGACGACCTCGGCGCCCAGCTCGCCGGCGGCGGCACGCACCCGTCGCCCCACATTCCCGGTCGGCAAGAGGGAGCCTTCCGGCTGGCGGAAGACCTGGAACGGGGCCTCCGCGTCGTATCTGGAGGGGTCGCCGGTGGTGGGACAGAACACGCCGACCCGGTCCGCGGGCAAGGCCCTCACCAGCGCTTCGAGCGTCCGCTGGATGCCTCCCACGCGCGGCGGGAAGTCATTCGTGACGACGAGGGTGGTCGGAACGTTCACAGTGCCGATAATCGCAGAGGGAGCCCGAAGCACAGCGAGGGGATGCGAACGAGCATGGATGAGGTGTCGGGGACCGAGCTCGCAGCGCTGGAGGAAGAGCGTGCCTTCCTCGATCGGTCCGCCTGGCGCAAGGTGCGGGTGACCGGCGCGGACGGGGTCGCCTGGCTGGGAGACCTGCTCACGGCCGATGTCGTCGCGCTCGAGCCGGGCAGGGGATGTCGATCGCTCCTGCTCACCCCGACCGGACGCATCCGCGCGGACGTCCAGGTCGCGCGCCGCGAGGACGATCTCTTCTTGCTGCAGGCACCCGAACAACCGGAGCACATCGGGCTGGCCCTGAGTACCTATGTCTTGTCCTCCGACGTCTCGCTCGAGGACCGGACCAACGACCTCGCGTTATTCACCGTTCCGGGTCGAGCCGCGTCGCTCGTCGGCATCCACGGCGCGA
>JALYLP010000094.1 GCA_030774195.1 Actinomycetota bacterium
CGCGAGCGCCGCTTCCTCGAACCGCTCGTCCGCGGCGAGGGCGTCCATCCGCGCCTCCAGCTTCGTCAGCAGGTCGCCCGGCCGGGCAAGGGCCGCCACCAGCGAGCGGACAAGCTCGCCGTACCGCTCGGGGGTCGTCCTGCCGTCGCACGGCGCGAGGCACCGGCCCATGTCGGCCAGGGCGCACGGCGCGAAGCGGGTCCGCACACCCATCGACCTCGTGCACCGGCGGATCCGGAAGACGTCCTCGATGGCATCTTTCGCCTGCCGCGCCCGGGCGGAGGACCCGATCGGCCCGAGGTAGCTGCATCCGTCGTCCGCCGACGCCGTTCGCACCACCTTGAGCCTGGGCCACGCCTCCGTCGGGTCGATCTTGAGGTACGCGTAACGCCGCCACCGCTTGCCGTGGGCGTTGTAGGGCGGCTCGTGCCGAGCGATGAGCCGGGCTTCCAGCACGAGCGCCTCGGCCTCGCCGTTCGGCGTCGAGATCCCGCGCACGTGCTGCACCGCGCCGAGGAGGTCCTGCACCTTCTTGCGCTCATCGCCGTAGAAGTAGGACCGCACGCGGGCACGGAGGTCGACGGCCTTGCCCACGTACAGCACCTTCCCGGTCCGATCCTCGAAGAGGTAGACGCCGGGCGATCGGGGCAGGGAGTCGGCCAGGCGGATCTTGCCGAAGTTCGGCCGCCCTCGCGCGGTGCACGCCTCGCGGAGGTCCCCGAGGGTGCCGATCCCCAGCCGACCGCCGAGCTCGATGAGCCCGTTGAGCACCTCAGCGGTGGCCTCCGCGTCGGCGAGGGCGCGGTGTACCGGGGTCGAGCGCGTGCGGAAGTATCGGGCAAGCGTCGCGAGCCGCACGTTCGGCACGTCCGGCCACACGACGCGCCTCGCGAGCCTCGCGGTGCAGATCGGCGGCCCCTCGAGCGGGTCGTAATCCAGGCGCAGCAGGTTGGCGTTCAGGAATCCGAAGTCGAACGACGCGTTGTGCCCGACGAAGATGGCGCCGCGCGCGAACTCGAGGAAGCTGGGGAGGACGTGGTGGATCTCCGGTGCGCCCGTCACCAGCAGGTCGTCGATCCCGGTCAGGTGCGCGACGTAGGGAGGGATGGGCTGTCGAGGGTCCACCAGCGACTGGAAGGTCGACAGGCGCTCGCCACCACGGCACGTGACGGCTCCGACCTCGGTGATGGCGTGGTCGGTGGGTGAGCCCCCGGTCGTCTCCAGGTCCACCACCACGAACGTGACCTCCGAGAGCTTCACGCCGTCGGCCAGCGTGCACTGCAGTGGCTCGAGGAACATCGGGCCTCCGTCGGCAGGGGCCGAGCGAGGGCGCTCACCGTATCCGAACAGGTGTTCGGTCGTCAAGATGGGGCCCGAACGCACGACGGGGACGCCCGGTTCCCGGGCGCCCCCGCCTTCAACGGTGCGCGTGGTTCAGATCTTGAAGATCACCCTCCGGTGCGCGGGCTTCAGGGTCGCCGAGCCGGCGAACCGCACGCGGAGCTTGTACCGGCCCTGCGTCATCGGGCGCTTGAAGCTGGCCGCGTAATGCGCGTCCGGCTTTCCGTCGTGATCACGATCACCGAGCCCGGTCACGTTGACGGTCTTCTCGGCGATCTTGACCCAATGGCCGCCCACACGGTGGAGGAAGGCGACGCGGACATGCGCGCCGGCGACCGCGGGCTCGAGCAGACCTCGCCCGATCACGGTGGTCCTGGTGAGCCGCCGATGGGCGGTCAACGTCGTCGGCTGCTTGTCATCGTTGGTGATCGTGCCGACGCCGGTTGCGTCCGAGATCGTGCCGTCGGTCGGACTGGAGAGGACGACGTTGAAAGTCTCGGGCGATTCGAACGCGGAGTCACCGTTCACGAGCACCGTGACCGGCTTCGACGTGGCACCCGCCCCGAAGACGAGCGTGCCGCTGTTCGCGGTGTAATCCGCACCGGCCGTCGCGGTCCCACCGCCCGTCGCGTAGTGCACCGTCGAGCCGAGCTGGGTGGCCCCGGACTTGGACACGGTGAAGGTGAACGAGGTGAGACCGGCATTGCCCTCGGCGACACTGACATCGTCGATCGCGAACGTCGGAGCTGCGTCGTCGTTCGTGATCGTGCCGGCGCCGGAGTCGTCCGCGATCGTGGCGCCGTTCGCGTTCGAGAGGTCGACCGTCAGTTGCTCGTCGTCTTCGTACGTCGCGTCACCGTGAACAGTGACGTCGACGGTATTCGTGGTCTGACCCGGGTCGAAGGTGAGCGCCTCGGAGGCGGCGCTATAGTCGCCGTTCGCCACGGTCGCCGAGCCGTCCGTCGTGGTGTAGTCGACGGTGACCGTGCCGGCCGATACGACCGAGAGCGTGACGTCGAAGGAAAGCGTCGTGTCACCGACGTCGCCTTCGATGACGCCCGCGTTCGCGACAGAGATCGTTGGTGAAGCATCGTCGTCAAGGATGGTGCCGGTGCCTGAACCGGCGAGGATGTTCCCGTTCGACGCGTTGGATAGGTCGACCGTGAAGCTCTCGTCCGACTCGTGGGTCAGGTCGCCGTTGACGGTGACGTCTACCGTGGTGGCCGTCTCACCGGGGTTGAAGGTGACGGTGTTGGCTGCGGCGTCGTAGTCGGAGTCAGCGATGGTCGCCGTGCCGTCGTTGGTCGTGTAGTCGACCGTGACCGTCTGGTCGCTCGGGTTGGAGAGCGAGACGTTGAACGTCATCGTGGTCGTGTCGGGACTATCCCCCTCGGCAACCGACTGATCGTCGATCGAGACGTCGGGGACCTGGTCGTCGTTCGTGATAGTGCCCGCTCCCGACGGATCGAGGAGGTTCGCGTTCGACGGGTTGGACAGGTCGACCGTCAAGGTCTCGTCCGACTCATTGGTCAGGTCGCCGTTCACGGTGACGTCAACGGTCTTGGCGGTCTGACCCGGGTCGAAGGTGACCGTCCCGGATGCCGCGGCGTAGTCGCCGTCGGCGATCGTGGCCGTGCCGTCGTTCGTCGTGTCGTCGACCGTGATCGTCTGATCGGCCGGGTTGGAGAGCGTGACGTTGAAGGTCAGCGTCGACGTTCCGGCGTCGCCCTCGGTGATGGACTGGTCGTCGATCGAGACGTCGGGGACCTGGTCGTCGTTCGTGATCGTGCCGAGGCCCGAGCCATCGGCGATCCCGGCGTTGACCGGGTTGGCAAGGTCGACCGTGAACGTCTCGTCGGCCTCGTTGGTCGTATCGCCGTTGACCGTGACGTCCACCGTCTTGGTCATCTGGCCGGGGTTGAAGGTCACGGTGCCGGATGCCGCGGCGTAGTCGCCGTCGGCGATCGTGGCTGTGCCGTCGTTGGTCGTGTAGTCGACCGTGATCGTGTCCGAGCTGGCGTGGGACAGCGCGACGTTGAAGGTGAGCGTCGACGTACCCGCGTCCCCTTCCGTGATCGACTGATCGTCGATGCTCACATCCGGGACCGGGTCGTCGTTCGTGATGGTACCCGCTCCCGACCCATCGAGGACGTTCGCGTTCGTCGCGTTGGACAGATCGAGCGTCAGGGATTCATCCGGCTCGGTGGTGTCGTCGCCGTTGACGGTGACGTCGACCGTTTTGGCCGTCTGCCCCGCGGTGAAGGTGAGCGTTCCCGAAGCGGCGGTGTAGTCGCTGTCGGCGGTCGTGGCGCTCCCATCGTTGGTCGTGTAGTCGACCGTAACCTCCTGGTCGCTGGTGTTGGAGAGCGTGACGTTGAACGTCATCGTCATTGTCGTGGGGCTGTTTCCCTCAGCCACGACCTGATCGTCCACGCTGATGTCGGGCACTTGGTCGTCGTTCGTGATCGTTCCCAGACCTTGGTTGTCGGTGATCGTGGCGTTGACGGCACCGCTCAGATCGACCGTGAAGGTCTCATCTGCCTCGTGCTTCGTGTCCCCGTTCACCGTCACGTCGATGGTCTTGGACGTGTCACCCGGCAGGAAGCTGAGGGTTCCGGAGTTCGAGGCGAAGTCGCCGTCGGCCACCGTGGCGGTACCGTCCGCGGTGGCGAAGTTGACGCTGGTCGTGAACCCGGTCGACCCGGTCTTGGTGACCGCGAACGAGAACGTCGAGCTGCCGGCGTTCCCTTCGGCTGCGGTGACGTCCGTGATGGCGAACGACGCCGAACTGTCGTCATCCGTGATCGTCTGGGTCGCGGTGGGGGTGTCGATCACGACGCCCGCGGCCGGTTGCGGGTTCGAGATGTTGACGGTGAACGTCTCGTTCGCTTCAGCTGTCGCATCGCCGTTCACGAGCACGGTCACGGTCTTCGTTCGGGCCGACGGTACACCGCTGAAGCTCACGGTGCCGCCGGCGGCGACGTAGTCGCTCCCGGCCGTCGCGGTCCCGTCCGCGGTCGTCCAGTCGATGGAGAATGCGTTCGGAGGGCCGGTATATGCGATGGCGAACGTGACCGCGGTCGTCCCGCCGTTGCCTTCGGCGATCGGTGTCGCGTTCGCGGTGATCGTCACGTGGTCGATCGGGACGGCCGATGCCGGGGGCATCGGCATGCCGAGAACGACGAGGCCTGCAACCACCACCGTCCCGACCGCGCGCATGAGTATGGACGTGCTCCGTTTCATTCCAACCCTCCGTTCGGGAACGCAGACCTGTTCTGCCGGTACGTCCATGCACCGGGATGTCCCTTCGAAGGGGGATATCGGCGGGTGAGCCGATCGGGTGAGCCAAGACGTAGGGGAGAAATACCTACCCGATATCGGGTACGGGATCCGGGTGGATCGCTCGCTCGACGAGCAGGGCGAGCAACTGCTCGGTCGCGATATGTGCCTCCTGGATGTGCGCGGTGACCTCCGACGGGATCCGGATCGCGACATCGGCGAGCGGCGCGAGCTTCCCGCCCGACCGTCCCGTCAGAGCGAGCACGACGAGATCCATCGCGGAGGCACGCTCCGCCGCCGCGAGGATGTTCGCGGAGTTCCCGCTCGTCGAGATACCGAGCAGGACGTCGTCGGGTCGTCCCAGCGCTTCGACCTGTCGCGCGAAGATGCCATCGACCCCGAAGTCGTTCCCGATCGCCGTGAGGAGCGACGTGTCCGTCGTCAGCGCGATCGCACGCATCGCGGGTCGAGGATGGTCGAGGGTCAGGGTGCTCACGAACTCGGTCGCGAGGTGTTGTGCGTCGGCCGCGCTCCCGCCGTTCCCACAGATCAGCAGCGTGCCGCCGCCCAGGAACGAGGCGGTCAAGCGCTCGGCGGCCTCGACGATGTCATCGAGACAGGAAGAGACGACCGCCTGGAGAACCGAGGCGGTCTCCGTCAGGTACTCGGCTGCGCGTCCGCGCGCTTCCTCGCTATCCACGTCAGTCTTCTCGGGGGAGGGGCGCCGCGATGATATCGACCGCGGCGGCAAGGTCCGGCACGACGTGGTCCGTCAGCGGCTCGGCCGAGGCACGTTCTTCCCGGCCGTGTCCCGTGAGGACAAGGAAAGTCGTAGCTCCCACTGCTCGGCCCATGCCGACGTCGCCGGCATGGTCACCGATGACGACGCTCGCCGACGGGTCGAACCCGAACCGGTCCGCAGCCTGCAGTGCGAGCCCCGGCGCCGGCTTCCGACAGGCGCAACCGGCGTCCGGCGCATGGGGACAGTGCAGGATCGCATCGACCGCAGCGCCCTCGTCCGCCAAGAGCTCGAGCAAGTGTTCGTGGATCCGGTCCAGGTCCGCCGGCGCGAGCTCGCCGCGGCCAACGTGCGCTTGGTTGGTCACGATCACGATGCCCATCCCCACCTCGTCGCGCAGTCTGACGAGCGCCTCAGCGGATCCGGGGATCAGCTCGATCTGCTCGGGGTCGGTGATGTGGTCGCGTTCGACGTTGATCGTGCCATCGCGGTCGACGAGGGCGAACCTGCGGGTCATGCCGATGGTGCCCAGGCGTCGCTCCCGCGCCTCGCCCGCACCCCGTCGCGCGAGAAGGCGAACGCGGCGAACTGCCCCCCGGATCGCGCGAGGGCGACCCGGATCGCCTCGTGCGCGGAGGGCGGGGCCGCCAGCAAGAGGTAGCCGCCGCCGCCCGCTCCGCAGATCTTTCCCCCGATCGCACCCGCGGTGCGGGCGGCCGTGAGCATCTCCTCGATCGGCGTGTGGTCGGTGATGTACGGGTTCATCTGCTTCTTCGCGAGGAAGGCATCGTCCAGCAACGACCCGAGGACGTCGATATCGCCCCGCTCGACGGCTTGCCGCATGGCGAAGGCCATCTCCTGGAGGCGCTTCATCCCCAGGATCGTGTCCTCGCGTCCTTCGCGGTGCAGCTGGATCTGGCGATCGATGAGACCGACGTTCCGACGGACGCTCCCCGTGTAGCACAGGAGCAGCTGCCGGCCGAGCGCCGCGAGCGTCTGCTCACTGGCGCGAACCGGGCTGACGGACACCTCCGTGCGCGAGAACTCGAGGAAGTTGAAGCCGCCGAAGGCGGCCGCGTATTGGTCCTGCCATCCGCCGCTGATCCCGAGATCCTCGCGCTCGATGCGGTGAGACAGGCGCGCCACCTCGTGCGCTGTGAGCCGGCGATCGGTCAGCATCGCCAGGGCGGCGACGACGGCGGTCACGAGCGCGGACGAACCGCCCAGGCCGCTCCCCGGCGGGGCGTCGCTCTCGATCTGGAGATCGACACCCATCGTTATGCCCATCCGAGCGATCGCGGCCTTCGGCAGGTCCATGACGCCGTCGTACGCGGGCCCACGATCGAGGTGGTACGCGACCATATGCCCGAGATCGAGCGAGCGGACCCTGACCTCTCGGTCCTCACGCGGGACGAGCCGGACGCGGACCGAGTGATCGATCGTTGCGGAGAGCACCGCCCCACCATGTTCCTCGTACCAATGGGGCAGATCGGTGCCGCCACCGACGAAACTGATCCGGAGCGGCGCGACGGCGTCGATCGGCGTGCGGTCGGGCTCCACAGGGCCAAGTCTAGGGGCGGCGCGGAACGGCTGGCGACACCGGTTCCGTCCGCGGGAGCAGTCCGCGTCAGGCGACGTGACGCTGCAGGCGACGACGCTGTTGCTCCGTCGTCGCTCCCCACACGCCGTAGCGCTCACCGTTCTTGAGTGCCCAAGCCAGGCACTCCTCGCGGATCGTGCAGACGTTGCAGAAGGTGAGCGCCGGTCCGGCCTCCTCCTCGGAGATCGGGAAGAAGACATCGGGGTCGATCCCGAAGCAGGCGGCGCGGTCCTGCCACAGATCCGGGGGGGACGGGTTGGCCGGAAGCGCCTCCACATCAACGTCGGGGAACCGGTCGATCCTCACCTTCGTCGCACCCCCCCTTCGCGGCCGCGGGCAGGCCGAGGCCGATTCATAACAGAGCGCTCGGCGCCAAGGGAAGAGGGCGAAGGCACCCATTGCGCCCTCACCTGACAGGGGGACACGAAATGACTCGAACGGACTAGCTCGTCGCCAGCGCTTCCTCGAGCGAACGGCCGTCCGAGACCGTCAGCGGCAGGGTCGCGGCGTTCCACCGGACTCGGGCGAGCACCGTGCTTCCGTCCCCGTCGCCGGCCGCGCTGGTGACCTCGCCGACCGCGTTCGGCGCCGCGAACACGGGCTCGCCGACGGCGATCGATCCCGGACCGTGAAGGTGACGGAGGAGCCGCGGCGGGTGGCCGAGGTTGCGCACACGGGCGACCGCCTCCTGGCCGAGGAAACATCCTTTGTC
>JALYLP010000095.1 GCA_030774195.1 Actinomycetota bacterium
GAGGGCCGCCGGAGGTTCGAGCAGAAGGCGGACGAGTGGCACCGTCGTCAGCACGGCGACGCGCCGCCGACGCCGGCCACGCCGGCGTCGCCGGCCGGCTAGCAGAGCCGAAGGGCGGAGGCACGGTTGCCTCCGCCCTTCCGTCGCGAGAGGCTCGGACCATGCAGCGGATCCTGGTCGTCGAGGACGAGATGCAGATCGCGCGCACGCTGCGCGACTACCTGGAGGTCGCGGGCTACGAGGTGACGGTCGTCGGCGACGGCGGAGCGGCGCTCGCGAGTGCCCGTGGCGAGCGCCCCGACCTCGTCGTGCTCGACCTCGGCTTGCCGACGGTCGACGGCCTCGACGTGGCGCGGGAGCTGCGACGCACGGCGACGACCCCGATCGTGATGCTGACGGCGCGCGGCGAGGAGTCGGACCGGATCGTCGGCCTCGAGCTGGGGGCCGACGACTACCTCGTGAAGCCGTTCAGCCCGAAGGAGCTGGTGGCTCGCGTCCGTGCGGTGCTCCGCCGGACGAGCGGCGCGACCGCGGGCGCGGAGGTGCTGCACGCCGCCGGGGTGGAGGTGGACCTGCCGAAGCGGCGTGCCCGGGTGGACGGCCGCACGGTGGATCTCACGCCGACCGAGTTCCAGCTGCTGGTATCGATGATCCGCGAGCCGGGCCGCGTGTTCACGCGCGCGCAGCTACAGGACGCGCTGCACGGCGTTGCGATCGAGTCGTACGAGCGCGCCGTCGACGCGCACATCAAGAACCTGCGCCGGAAGATCGAGCCGGAGGTCGGGCACCCGCGTTACGTGTTGACGGTCCACGGCGTCGGCTACCGGTTCGCCGATGACTGAGGGGCACGGCCCAGCGTGGGGATCCGGCGGGCCGCCCTGGATGCGAGGCGGACCTCCGTGGATGCGGCCGGGCGGCTTCGGACCCGGCCGGCGGTTCCGCCGCGGGGCGTTCGTGGCCCTGGCGTTCGTCGTCCTCCTGGTCGCTGCTCTGGCGACCGTCGTCGGCTCGATCCTCAGCGGCAACGCGCCGGCGCCGTGGATCACGGTGGCGGTCTCGGCCGTCGTGGTGGTCGGACTGATCATGAGTGCACGCGTGCTATGGCGCAGCGCACGCTCGATCGGCGTCCTGATGGATGCGGCCGACCGCGTGGCCGGCGGCGACTACTCGACCCGCGTCGGCGAGGTTCCCTCTCGTCCGCTCGGGCGGCTCACGGCCGCGTTCGACCAGATGACGGAACGGCTCGAGACGAACGAGCGCAGACGACGGGAGCTGCTCGCCGACGTCGCGCACGAGCTGCGCAACCCGTTGCAAGTCATCCGCGGCTCCCTCGAAGGCATGCTCGACGGCCTCTATCCCGCGGACGATGGGCGCCTGCGACCGCTCCTCGAGGAGACCGAGGTGATGGCGAGGCTCCTGGAGGATCTCCGGACCCTGTCGATGGCGGAGGCCGGCGTGCTGACGCTCGAGCGGGAGACGGACGATCCACGCCGGATCGCCGAGGAGGCGGTCGAGGCGTACCGGTCGACCGCGGATGAGGCCGACGTGCGGCTGAAGCTGATCGTCGGGGACGACGCGCCGTCGGCGATCGAGGCCGACCCGGTTCGTCTGACCGAGGTGCTTGCCAACCTGCTGACGAACGCGATCCGCCACAGCCCGGCCGGCGCGTCGGTGACCGTTCGCGTCGGGAGCGCGAACCGCGACGTGGTATTCGAGGTCGACGACGACGGGCCCGGCATCCCCAGCGACCAGGTGCCGTTCGTGTTCGATCGCTTCGTCACCTCAGACGACGCGGGGGGCACCGGGCTCGGGTTGGCGATCGCCAAACGGCTGGTGGAAGCGCACGGCGGGACGATCGAAGCGATCACACCGAACGGCGGCGGTACGCGTATCCGCGTGCTGATCCCACCAACCGGGCGCTTGATCTAGCCTTCGGTTGCCTCTGCGATCCGGCGCAGCACGGGAAGCACGAGACGGTCCTTCTCGCGGCCGGCGGCCTCCTTCGAGCGGACCACGTCGGCGAGCGACGCGACGTCGACGTGCACGTCGAGGATCGTCAAGTGCACTGCGTCTCTCGCGAGGTCCTCGTATCCGCTCGTGCCTACCGGCTCGAACATGATGTCGAGCCGGCCATGGTCCGTCACGAGGTTCCAGACGCGGACGTCCGCCAGAGAGGCGGCCGAGTGATCGGATGGGATCCCAACAGGATCTTCGGCGGTCCATACGCGCGCATGCATCTCCATCAAGGCGTCGGACAGCCGCTGCAGGTTCTCTTCGTCGGTCGCCGGCACGACGTCGACATCGGTCGTGACGTAGGGCGACCCGTGGATCACCGCTGCGAACCCCCCGATCAAGACCGAGCGCACGCCGTGCTCGGCCAGCACACCGAGGATCCGTTCCGGTCCGAACTCAACGTCGGCCACGAGCGATCGCCTTCTGACCCGCCCGTGCGAACGCTAGCGCCGCTTGGTGTCGACGGACCCGCTGATCAGTTGTGAGCAGGAGGTTCGTCGACGCGACCGACCAATCGGCTTCGTCCCGAGCGGTCAAGGCGGGCGTCAACTCCAGGCCGCATACGCGCACCGCCTCGACGACCCTCGCGAACGATGGCTCCGTCCGTCCGCGCTCCAGCCGGGCGATCGCCGACTGGGTTGTTCGCAGGCCAGCAGCCAGGTCCGCCTGCGTCATGCCGACCCGCCGTCGCGCCTCCCGAACCAGCATTCCACCATTCATATGCAGACAGTATAGCATTTACGCTATACCTAGGTCGGCCGGTCCGGACGTATCCGGCAGCGGCGTTTACTCTGATGGCATGAGCGTCGAATCGCAGATGCTGCCGCTGGGAACCGAGGCGCCCGATCTCGCGCTTCCCGATGTCGTGACGGGCGACACGGTGAAGCTCGCCGACTTCGCGGATGCTCCGGCGCTCCTGGTGATGTTCATCTGCCGCCACTGCCCGTACGTGCGACACGTGCGCGCAGGCATCGCGCAGCTCGGCCGGGACCATGTGGACACCGGTCTGGCGATCGTCGCGATCAGTGCGAACGATCCCGAGACCTACCCCGAGGACGCCCCCGAGAGCCTCGCCGAAGAGGCGCGCGAAGCCGGCTACACCTTCCGGTACCTCTTCGATGAGACGCAGGACGTCGCGAAGGCGTACCACGCGGCGTGCACGCCGGACTTCTTCCTGTTCGATGCGGAGCGGCAGCTCGTCTATCGGGGACAGTTCGACGACAGCCGGCCCGGCAACGGCCGTCCGGTGACGGGCGTGGACCTGCGCACCGCTATCGACGCTACGCTCGAAGGTCGACCGGTAACTGAGGACCAAGTGCCGAGCGTCGGCTGCAGCATCAAGTGGCGCGCGGGCAACGAGCCCGACTAGATCCGACGAACCTCGACCATCCCGTCCACGACGCGGACATCGAACGCCGGGACCGGATGCATCGCCGGCCCCCGGCGCACCTGCCGCTTGCCGATCCCTATGGGGCCGGGAACCGCACCTCCGCGCGCAGCCCACCCTGAGGGCTCCGGCTGAGCACCACCGCGCCCTCGTGCGCGACGGCGACCTCGCGGACGATCGACAGACCGAGCCCGCTCCCGCCCGTGGCGCGTCCACGCGCACCGTCCAACCGCACGAATCGCTCCAGCACTCGATCGCGGTCGGCCGACGCGATGCCGGGACCGTCGTCGTCCACCGTCAGGGCGACGTGGCCGTTCGATCTCCCCACACCGAGCGAGATGCGTGCGCGCGCGTGATGGATGGCGTTGTCCGTGAGGTTGCGCACGAGCCGTTCGAGATCGGTGCGG
>JALYLP010000096.1 GCA_030774195.1 Actinomycetota bacterium
GGGTCGACGGGTACCATGACCCGAAGACCCCCGAACCCAACCTTCCCGAAGGGTCCTCCATGCGCATCTTGATCCTCGGCGGCGACGGCTACCTCGGCTGGCCGACCGCGATGCGGTTCTCCGCTCGAGGCGACGAGGTCCACGTCGTCGACAACGAGCTGCGGCGCCGCGCGCACGAGCAAGCCGGAACCGATTCGTTGACGCCGATCCGCCGGCTCCCCGAACGGGTCGCCGCTTGGCAGGAG
The DNA here is from genome assembly GCA_030774195.1 of Actinomycetota bacterium. Classification (GTDB taxonomy): domain Bacteria; phylum Actinomycetota; class UBA4738; order UBA4738; family HRBIN12; genus AC-51. The sequence goes on from JALYLP010000096.1 coordinate 246, forward strand.
CTCACGGGTCGCGAGATCGGCGTCACGTTGGGCGACCTGACGGACTGGGACGTCGTCGAGGCGGTGGTTGACGGCTTCGCACCGGACGCCGTCGTGCATTACGGGGAGATGCCGAGCGCCCCATACTCGATGAAGGATCGTGAGCACGCGGTCTTCACGCAGTCGAACAACGTCATAGGGACCCTGCACGTGCTCTATGCCATCCGTGACCTGGCCCCGGAGGCTCATCTAGTGAAGCTCGGCACGATGGGCGAGTACGGCACACCGAACATCGACATCGAGGAGGGCTTCATCGAGGTTCGTCACAACGGCAGGTCGGACTACCTCCCGTTCCCGAAGCTGCCGGGGTCGATCTACCACCTCTCGAAGGTGCACGACTCGCACAACATCCATTTCGCGTGTCGCGTCTGGGGCATGCGGGCGACCGACCTCAACCAAGGCGTCGTGTACGGCATCCGCACGGAGGAGACCGCCTTGGATGACCGGCTGCTCACGCGGTTCGACTACGACGACGTCTTCGGAACGGCGCTCAACCGGTTCTGCCTCCAAGCGGTGATCGGACACCCGTTGACCGTGTACGGCGCCGGCGGGCAGACGCGCGGGTATCTCAACATCGAAGACACGCTTCGCTGCGTCGAGCTCGCGGTCATGAACCCGGCACAGGCGGCCGAGTACCGGGTCTTCAACCAGTTCACGCAGCAGTACTCGGTCCTGCAGCTTGCCGAGCTGGTGCAGAAGGCGGGGGCCGAGATCGGGATGGACGTGACGGTCCACCCGATCGACAATCTACGCGTCGAAGCGGAACAGCACTACTACAACGCCGCGCACACCAAGCTGCTCGACCTCGGTCTGCGGCCGCACCTGCTGGACGAGACGCTCATCGGATCGATGTTCTCGACCATCGAGCGCTTCAAGGACCGCGTGATCGTCGACCACATCCTTCCGAAGGATCGGTGGCGCCCGATCCGCCCGAGATGATGCGCGCGTGACGGCCGTCCGGATCCTTGGGATCGTGGCGGGGATCGGCCTGTTCCTCATGGCTGTCCGCGCGTACGACCGGCGCCGGATCAGCCGCCTCAACCTGATCGTGGTGACGATGCTCGGGACGGCGCTCGTCGTCCTGTCACTCCGTCCGTCGGTCTACAACCCGGTCTTCGATTGGTTCGACATCGTGCCCGGCGCGGAGCGTCGGGTGATCTTCGTCCTGGTGATCGGCGTCCTGCTCCTGTTCTTCCTGGTGCTGGGCCTCCAGTCGGGGTCAGACACGAACGACCGGGGATTGCGGCTACTGGTCGAGGCGCTCGGCCGGGAGCGGTTCGACTGGGACCGGGCCGCGGCGCTCCCGGAAGGGAGACGCATCGTCGTGATCTCACCGGCGTACAACGAGCAGGAGAACGTCGGCGACGTCGTGCGGGCGATCCCTCGAGAGCTGGAGGGACTGCAGGTGATCCCGGTCGTCGTGAGCGACGGGAGCGACGACGCCACGGCCCGCCGAGCACGCGATGCCGGCGCGCTCGTGACCGAGCTCCCGATCCGCCGAGGCGGTGGGCTGGCCCTCCGCGTGGGGTACGAGATCGCGTTGCAACTCGGAGCCGAGATCGTCGTGACGATGGATGCGGACGGGCAGCACCTGCCCTCGGAGCTCCCCGTGCTGATCCGACCGATCGTCGACGGGAGCGCCGACTACGTGAACGGCTCGCGGATCCTCGGCCGGTTCGAACGCGAGAGCCTCCTCCGCCACCTCGGGGTCCACCTGTTCGCGCGGATCGTCACGGTGCTGACCGGTCGGAGGATCACCGACCCATCCAGCGGCTACCGAGCCGCCCGCGCCGAGCTCCTGCAGCGGTTCGTCTTGCAGGAGGACCAGTTCTGGACGAGCGAGATCCTGATCGAGGCGCTCCGGCATCGCGCGCGGGTCGTCGAGGTCCCGGTCACGATCGTCGCGCGGGCAGGCGGGGAGTCCAAGAAGCCCGCCAGCCTCCGCTACGGCTGGAGCTTCTCGAAGGTCATCGTCCAGACGTGGCTGCGCTGATCGCCACCGCGACCTCGGCGGCCAGGCGGGCGTTGTCCTGGAGCAGGACGAGGTTCGCATCTAGGGACCGGCCCCCGGTCTCCTCGGTGAGCGCACGAAGCAGGAACGGCGTCACCTCCTTGCCGGCGACGCCCGCCTGAGTCATCCGAGTCTCGGCGCGGGCGGTCGCGGCCATCAACTCATCACGATCCAACGCGTGCTCGGACGAGATCGGGTTGCACAGCACGATCGCTGCCTCGGCTCCGAGCGAGCGATGTGCCACGGCGATCGCCGCGGCTCCGTCCGGTGTATCGACCCGGTGCTCCAACTCGACCGGCGCCTCCCGCACCACGAAGAACGGCAGCCGATCGACGCCGTAACCGACGAGGGCAACTCCGAGCTCTTCGAGCTTCTCCGCGGTCGCCGCGGGATCGACGATCGACTTCGGGCCGCTCGCGACCAGGACGATGGGCGTTCGCGCGAGCTCGAGCACATCGGCGGAGACGTCCGGTCGCGGACCCGGGTGGACGCCGCCGATCCCACCGGTCGCGGCGACCCCGATCCCGGCCCGGTGCGCCGCCCAGATCGTCGCGCTCACCGTCGTCGCGCCCAGCGAGCCCGACGCGACGGCGATGGGGACGTCGCGCCGGGCAAGCTTGATCGCCGCGCCGGGCTCCGCGAACCGCTCCAGCTCGGATCGCTCGAGCCCGACCCGGACGGCGCCGTCGACCACGCCGATCCAGCCGGGGATCGCCCCCGTGTCGCGGATCGCGGTCTCCATCCGCTCGACGCACTCGAGGTTGCGCGGGTGCGGGAGACCCTGACCGATCACGCTCGTCTCCAGGCCGACGACGGCGCGCCCGGCGGCGACGGCCATCGCGACCTCGTCGGATAGGAGGAACGTCACGCGCCGCTCTCCTCCGGCCAGGTCGCCGGGCTCGCGGCGACGAGCGCGCCGGCATGGCAAGCACGGGCGAGGGCCTCCTCGGGCCCTCGCTCCCGCGCGAGCGAGCACAGCAGGACCCCGTCGAACGCGTCGCCGGCGCCCGTCGCCTCGACCTCCTCGATGGCCTCGCCGTCGGCCGCAACGAGTCGGCCCTCGGCGATCAGCGTCGCGCCGCTCGCCGCGCGCTTGACCGCTGCGAAGCGGTACCGCTCACCGAGAGCGCGCGCCGCGTCATCACCTTCGTTCCCCGTCAGCACCCGAGCCTCGCGCTCGTTCGCGAGCACCGCGTCGCACGATGCCGTCTCCTCGAAGAACCGTTCCACGCCGAATGTCTCGAGGAGCGGCCACGACGCCGCCTCCACGGCCAGCAGTGGCGTGCGCACGCCTCCGATGGCAGCGACCGCGACGTCGTGACCGGGTTCCTGCAGGAACAGGTAGCCGGAGACGAGGACGGCCGCCGCGTCGATCCCCTCGACGTCCGCCGTAGCGAGCTGCGCGTTGGCGCCACGGTCGGCGACCATCGAACGCTCTCCGTCCTCGGTCATCACGACCATGACGCCGGTCGGCGACGAGCGCCTGACCACGCCCCCGACGTCTACGCCGCGGTCCCCGACCGCATCGACGCAGAGCGTTCCCGCCAGATCGTCCCCGACGGCTGCGATCACGGCCGCGGACGCGCCGGCCCAGGCGGCCCACACGGCGCTGTTCGCCGAGGTCCCGCCCGGGCGGATCGCGACCCTGCCGTGCACGTCGCCGCCACGCGCGAGCGCGCCGGAGGCGACGTGCACATCCAACATCACGTCGCCGACGCAGACCAGGTCCATGAGCGCCACACGCTACCGGGCCGGCATCGGCGCGACCC